>CAXGZM010000009.1:0-27722 GCA_964014165.1 uncultured euryarchaeote
TCGTAGCGCCAAGCCTCGACCAATTCCTCAGGGTCGAGCGTGGTCGACTGATAGCGTTGAATGTGCCCCGGCCAGCGAACGGTGTATTCGCCCATGGAGGTTGCCGGGAGGGAGATGAGAGAGCGAAGCCCGTCGGTCAGGAAGGCTTCCATCGTTCGCCCGCTGGCGTTGATGGTGTGAAGGTCGTCCATGGCGGGCACCACGGTCATGGTTCCTTCTCGGACCACGCGAGCGGGGCGCGTGTATTCGGCGATCACGTCGTGGGGCGAAAAGGGCGCCATGTAAGACCATTCTTCGTCGGGTTTCGCCGGGTTGCCGCCGACTTTGATGGTCACGCTGTCGAGGTGGCCGTGTTCGCGGTGGGCGAGGGCCACCAGCATGTTGGACAAACCGGGTGCGATGCCAACGTCCCAAAGCACCGTGCCGGGGCCGGGAGGCAGCATGTCGGGGGTGGTTTCGCTGAACGAGAGGTCGACGATGCGGTGCCCTGCGGCGTGGAGGCCTTTGAGGACCTCGTGGCCGATGGACCCCGGCACCATGTTGACGACGAGGTCTGCCTGGCTGTGGTCGAAACTGGCAGCGTCGCCATGGTGGAAGGTGGCGGGGGTCGTGCGGGGCTCGATGTCGTAGAGATGAACGTCCAGGCCTGCCTCGTGAAGGGTGCGAGTGACGAACGAGCCAACCAACCCGCCGCCAAGGCAGTGAATCCTCATGGAACGTCTTGAGGACAACATCACTCAAAGGTTCCTGCACCTTATCTTGCTTCATGGAATATGGAGGAAGTGGTTATGTGGTGTGATGGTGACGCAGACCCATGAGCATCCTTGCCCAGTACGAAGCGGCCTTCGAATCCGGAGATAAAGAACAACTTGACGCCATCATTCACGACGATTGCAAATTCTACCCGCACGTTGGCGGTGCCGTGATGACCAAAGGCGACATCATGGCCTTTGCTGGCATGGGCGCCGTTCGCAGCGAGTCCCATCGCATCCTGTTTGAGAACGACGAAGTCGGCGTGGGTCACTCCATCGCCCACTTCGCCAACGGCTCCACCTCCGAAGCCGTGTTGGCGTTCTACCGATTCAAGGACGGCAAGATCGTTCACGTTGAGACCGGCGCCACGCCGCTCAGCGACGACTACAAACTCATCGGTCAGTGAAGCCACGGCGATGCAGGCTCGGCGCTTTTGTCGAAGCGACGGAATCTCTTCTATAGAATTGGCCCGAGTTGGACGCCCAGCAACAACACGGCCGTTGCACACACCGTGATCAGGATGTTGTCGTCAATGGGACCGTATTCGTAGCGCTCAACGAACGTTGCGACCGTCGCAGCGATGAGTCCCCACACCGGTAGGCTGGGATCGCCAGCGCCTGCGGCGAACCAGCCAAGCGGTGCACTGACCAAAAACATGAACACGTTGCCGATGGGACTTTTCGACCGCTTGCGGACCACGGCGTTCCTGACCACGCCGGTCACGCCGTCGCCAAACGCCATGAAGAGCGAAGGCACGATGGCCAACCAGGGGTCGCCGACCAACCACCAAATCAGCGAGATGGACATCCACCACATGAGCCCGAATTTCACGTCGTTTTGATTTTGTTCGGTTTGGAACCAATGCATGACGATGCCGGCACGGTGCGATGCATAGAGAAGGGCGGTGAGAAGGATGCCGGAAACCATGGGGTACCACACGTCGGTGAAGAGGAAGGGGACGCTGAGGGAGCCAACGCCTCCCGCCAACATGTGGACGATTTTTCGGTTGTAATACACCGCGCGAATGTGCTCCATGCCCCGCTCCACCATCATGGTATAGGGAATTTTGGTGGCGTACAAGACCGCCATCACGTAGATGCCCATGCCGACGGCTGCGGTCAACTGATTCACCATGCACGGGCTTCGTGCCGGTCCTTCTCTATGTTTTGCCTCTCCTTGGGGTTCGTGGGCGAATCTTCAAACACCCCCGCTCGCTGCCGATTAGCAGTGAGTTACATGTCCGAGGTTCGAAACGTCATCATCATCGGTTCTGGACCTGCAGGCTACACCGCTGGGCTCTATGCCGGTCGAGCCATGCTGAACCCGCTCATGTTTGCGGGCTACATGTCGGGCGGTCAACTCATGCTCACGAGCGACATCGAAAACTTCCCGGGGTACCCTGAAGGCATCGGCGGTCCTGAGATGATGATGCAACTTCGAGAGCAAGCGGAACGGTTCGGCCTCGAGGTGGAGGACCGCAACGTGGACGAAGTGGACCTGAGCGAGCGACCGTTCAAAGTGATGGTCGAGGGCGAAACCTTCCTGACGCATTCCATCATTGTCTGCACCGGCGCTGAATCCATGTGGCTGGGTGCGCCCGGTGAAGAAGAACAGAAAGGCCGTGGTATCTCCACGTGTGCGACGTGCGACGGTGCGTTCTTCCGAGACGAGCACGTGCTGGTCATCGGCGGTGGCGACTCGGCGTGCGAAGAGGCGACGTTCCTCACCCGATTTGCGAGCAAAGTAACCCTGATCCACCGCCGAGACGTCTTCAAGGCATCCACCATCATGTACGAGCGAGCCGTGAACAACCCGAAAATCGAGATCAAAACCTTCCGACAAATCAAGGAATGGCTTTCCGACGACAAGGGGCTGTCAGGTGCCGTGCTGGAGAACACCCAGGACGGCAGCACGGAGACCATTGAGGCCACGGGCGCATTCATCGCCATCGGTCACACGCCCATCACGGCTTTTCTCGGAAATCAAGTGGAGACCGACGAGAACGGCTACATCATTCACAAGGAGCACACCATGACCTCGGTTCCCGGTGTGTTCGCAGCGGGAGACGTGGTAGACACCCGCTACAAGCAAGCCATCACCGCTGCAGGCTTGGGATGCTCTGCCGCCATTGACGTTGAGAAATGGCTGGAAGAAAACGTCCATTGACGCCGTTTCCTTGATGTGGGAAGCCATTGTGGGTGAACCATGGTTGACGTTGCCCGTCATGCCCGCCACCTCAGCCTGCCCGACGTGGGCATTGAGGGTCAGCGCCGGCTGAATCAGGCCAGTGTGCTCATCGTGGGCGCAGGCGGCCTGGGCTCGCCCGCAGCGCTTTACCTCGCCGCTGCGGGTGTCGGTCGTCTCGGCCTTATCGACAACGACGCAGTGGAACTGAGCAATCTCCAACGGCAAATCATCCATTCAACGGCTGATGTCGGAACGGCGAAGGTTGAGTCCGCAAAGGCAACCCTCCACGACCTCGACCCCAACATCGTCGTTGAGGTGTTTCACGAGCGCCTCAACCCGACCAATGCACTGGAGCGGTTTGAGGGATGGGACCTCATCATCGACGGGACCGACAACCTCCCCACCCGCTATTTGGTTGATGACGCCTGTTCGTTGCTCGGCTTGCCTTGGGTTTACGGATCGGTGTTCAGGTTTGAGGGACAAGTGTCGCTGTTCAATTTCCAAAACGGACCGTGCTATCGGGATTTGTTTCCCGTGCCTCCACCTGCCGACGCCGTCCCGTCGTGTGCGGAAGCTGGCGTGCTTGGCGTCTTGCCCGGCATGATCGGCGTGCTTCAGGCAACGGAGGCGATCAAGGTCCTCCTCGGTATGACCCCCTCGCTCTCTGGAACCCTGTTGCTCTACGATGCGACAACGATGGCTTTTGACAAACTCAGGTTCGAAGCTGACCCAACTCGCCCAGCGATCACCGGCCTTGAACGAGCAGCGGCGATGCTCTCCGATGAGGGGTGGTGTTTGACGGACGCGGGAGAAGAAAACCAGCCGGAAACATCAAAATCCACGGAAGACGGCCCTCCGGGTATGTTTCACCATCTTTCCATCGCTGAATTTCTTGAACGCCGGGGCGACGGATGGACGCCGTTTCTTCTCGATGTTCGTTCGCACGCCGAGCATGCCGAGGTCCGCGTAAGCAGTTGTGACCTGCATGCTCCTCACACCGAGATGCCCTCCATTCATGCTTCCTTGCCCGCAGACGGGGACATTGTCATCCACTGCAAAAGCGGAATGCGTTCTCAACTCGCAGCGATCGAACTCATCAAACTCGGTGTTGATGCAAACCGTCTGTACAACCTCGACGGCGGTATCATGGCGTGGATGGTTTCGGCGCCCAACGACATCGTTTCTTGAACGACGATGCGTTTCCGCCGACCAAACACCGCTCGGCTGCAGCGCATGCAGGGTGAGGTTCAAAGCCGCCATGCCCTGGCTTGAGGCACGGAGGGGATGAACGTGGCCAGCATCATCATCGCCGATGAAAACGAGGGGCGTCGAAACCTGCTGGCCAACACCTTCGAGCGCGAAGGCTACGATGTTACTCGTCTCGGAACCCTCACCCAAACCGAAGCCACGGCGGGAGCCGTGCTCCCGGACGTGTTGCTGCTCGAAGGAGAATGGTCCGAGGGGAGCGCAATGGACGTTTGCCAAAACCTCTCGAGTCAACCGCGTTTCCGAAGTGCCACGCGAATGCTGATCCTTTCTCGTACCACCGCTCCTGATTTTCTCTCCGCTGCCGCTTTGGCTGGTGTGGCGGAAGTCATTGGAAAACCGGTCGACATGAACCAGCTCATCGGTCAGGTCGGGCGACACGCTGCGAAGCAATTTGTTCCTCCCCCTGCCGAGATAGCCGCCCCGCAAGGTGGCGGATTTGGCGGCGGTCAACGCTTTGACGTCTCGATGACCATGAACGACAGTCAGTGGGCGCTTCCCATGCTTCGTCGCCTCGTGGAGGCCGGCAACATCGACGACGAGTTCGTCCGTTCCATTCGTGAGGAAATGGGCGATGAGGATGACGTGGACGAATCACTCACCTCGGAGGCCATGACCACCATGGTTCGACTGGCGCTGAACCGTTTGGTCGGCGCCGAGGATGCGGGACCCGGTGATGACCCGCCACAAGCTCCAACCGAAGCGGCGACTGAGGAGGCGCCAACGTCCTCGCCAGCGCCTGCTGAGGTCCCGTCGTTCAACACCATCAACAAAGGTGCAACGCTGGGAGAAGGTGCAGCGCCAAGCATTGAATCACGTGGGATGGGCTCTTCGATGGAAGACATTCTCGAGAAACAGGCCGAGGATATCGCACGAAGCGTTGAGGCGGACATGGATGGCATCCTCGACGAACAGCCCGACTACGTCGCCTTGCTCGAAGACCACGACCAGGTCGGCATCGACCCGGAAACCCTGGCGCTCACTCGACTCACCGCCGAAGTCTTGACCGAACTGATGAAAGCCCTGAAACAACCGGGAGCGCTTTCGGATTTGACCCTCCTCACGCAGGTGGAAGATGCCAGCGTATTGGCCGCTGACATGTTGGATGCTCTGCCGCCTTCACAGGAAGAGGAGTAAACGGGTTCCCTAGCGTTGGACAATCCATGCAGGCGTTACCCTGCGGTTGGAGTTTTCCCGACGACTCGTGGTCAGTGTGATCCCTTCTACGATGGCGAAAAAACGGTCATCGAAAAGCGGAAACGATTGCCAAGCGAACGGCGGACCTCACTCAATTCAAGAAAGAAGAGGATTGAAACCAACCATCCCATGGGAGGTTCGGGGACCGACCGTGTCACAAAGCGACCTTCCGGAGATCTTCGGCCTCAACTGGCGGCCTGAGGCACCGTTGGAATTCTTTCAACCTCTGCCAAAAGATGCCGCACGTTCTGAGGTGCTGACCTTCCTTGCACAGCAACACGATGCCCACTTGTTCCTCGTTGCAAACATTTGGGATCACATCATCGGGGCCGAACCCGAGACCTTCGAGGGCGCATCCTGGCACGCTTTTTCCGAGCGCTTCCTCGAGGCCCTCGAGCGAGGTCTGAAGAAGCAAATGGAAAGCACCCTCGGCGATGACCTCGCCAACGAAGTCATTCCTCGCCGGAGCATGGCGATGATGCTCGAGCGACGACGAGCTCATTTTTTGGTTGACATGCGGCTGATGATGCGCCGCCTCGCCCACTACATGGCCGTCAACATGACGCATCGCATGGAATGGCAACGCATGATGACTCGAACTCGATGCCTTGACGGGGCCCTCAAGGAAATTTTCACCGACGGTGTTGATACACCCGATGGCGGCCGTTTCGGAGGCAAAGGCTTCCGTTCAACCTGGCAAGAAGGCGTGGTCGCCGTCGCAACAGCGCTTGAGCGCCAGCCCGACGCACCACGTGATGCACGACCGGGTCAAGGCTACGACGGAGACCTCGTTGCCCCGATGATTCGCGACATCGGTTTGGGTTTGGCCATGGGCGACACACCGCTGGACGTCATGGCGGCGAACCTCGGTAAGGTCGACTCCAACCAAAACGGTGGCTGGGACGACGCCGGTGGCCGAGATTTGCACGTCGGTGCGTGGCACGTCGGCGTGCTTCCACCTACGGCGCCGCTCCCGATTGCAGCGGCAACCATGACCGGACTTGCGTTTGCGGCATGGCGCCAATCCCTCGACCGATTCCACGTGGCGTGCATCGGCGAGGGCGCTTCCTCTTCGGGCGAATTTTGGGAAGCCATGAACCTCGCTGGTGCACGAGGTCTGCCCATCACGTACATCCTTCAAAACAACCAAATCGCCCTCGATACGCCACCTGCAAAGCAATCCGGCGTTGAGGTTTGGGCCGACAAGGCCGCAGCCATGGGTTTCCCTGCTTGGACCATCGACGGCTCCGATCCTGCTGCGTGGCATGCTTCGGCTGCGGTGGCTCGCGAATTTTCGATGGCCGGAGGGGGACCCACGTTGATTCACGTCGAGACGATGCGAGGCTGCGGTCACGCCCATCACCACGACGATCTATACCTCGGCAATCCAAGCGGAACGCCTGCAGGTTACGTCGACCGAGAGCTGTTGGACTACTGGGCAGCAAAAGACCCCATCCCAACCCATCGTTCACTGCTGTTGGAATTGGGAGCCGAGGAGGAAGACATGGAGGCCATGGAGGCGGAAGAGGCCGCTGCAGTTGAGGCTGCAAAAGCTTCGCTTTTGGCCATGGCATGGCCCGAGCCCGAGACCGTAACCAAGGGCGTTACAACGCTCCATGACGCCGATACGCATGCCGACCATCTGCAGCGCTATACCGGATTGGACCGTACGCCAGACACGGACGCACCGCTTCAGGTGGGTGAACTGGCTTGGACCTATGCGGAAAAGGGTGGGTGGACCTATGCCCGAGCCATTCAACAGGCCATGGCGGACATCGCCACGATGCACGGCGACGACTGCGTCTTCATCGGTGAGGACATGGAAGTGGCCGGAGCCTTTGGCATGAACATGGCGCTGAAAAACGCAGGACATACCGAGAAGCTCATCGACATGCCCCTGTGCGAGGCCGTCATCGTTCACACCGGCGTCGGTGCTGCTCTCTCCGGGATGAAGCCCATGGTGGAAATTCAGTTCGGTGGTTTTGCAGCCCTCGGCTTCAACGCACTGGTCAACAACGCTGCCATGCTCCGCTGGCGGTGGGGGGCGGATTGCCCCATGACCATCCGCATTCCACTGGGCGCACGAACCCGCTCGGGCCCGTTCCATGCCAACATGATCGAATCGTGGTTTGCCAACGATCCCGGCCTCGTTGTCTTGGCACCGGGAACGCCCCAGGACGCCTACGACTTGCTGATGGAAGGGGCCCAACTCCCCGATCCCGTTCTGATGTTGGAGCACATCGGCCTGTACGGCTTACGAGGTGGCTTGACCGGATGGGGGATGAACATCAACCAAACGGTCGACACCGAGACCGTCAACGAGCGCATTCGCGAAGGTCAGACCTACAAATTGGGTCGAGCCGAAGTGATTCGGGGCGGCCGGGACATCACCCTGGTAACGTGGGGCGCCATGGTGCACATCGCCCTGCAAGCGGCCGAGGCCCTCGCTGGCGAGGACATCGAGGTTGAAGTGGTTGACCTGCGCACCTTGATTCCCTTTGATTCAGCCACGTGTGTTGCCTCCGTTCAACGCACGGGTCGCCTGGTCGTTTTGCAGGAGGGGCAATGGTCCGGCGGGCTGGGCCACACGCTGCAATCTCGAATCATGGAAGAGTGCTTTTACGAGCTTGAATCCGCCCCGACGGTCATCGGAGCGCTCGACACGCCCGTGCCGTTTTCACCTCCCTTGGAGAATCACACCATCCCCTCCCTCGAACACGTCGTCGAGATGCTTCGTGCTTCGTTCAAGGCTTGACGTCGTCGGGAAAGTACCGGCGCTTGAAATCGACGGCCAACCAAGCGCCGAGCGTCGTTGAGACGACGTAGAACGGTAGGCTCGCCCACATGGCATTGAGCACGTTTGGCCCAAAGGTACGTGCAGGGTTCATGCTGGCTCCAGTGAGCGGTCCAGCCAAGAACGCCAACAAGGCCACGGTGGCGCCAACCCAAACGGCAACAACGGGGCGGGATGACGTGCGCTGAACAATGAAGAGAATGCTCGCCATCAACGCCAGCGTGATGGAGATTTCCACTGAAAAACCGGCTGCCAGGGTCATGGACGGCACAACCGACGTGGGCGCAGCACCCGCAACCAAGCTGGCTCCAAAGAGCGCCCCAGCGTATTGAGCAAGCATGTAGGCGGGCAGCAATCGACCCTCGAGCTGCCCGTCCCTCCAAAAAGCGACGCTCACGGCAGGGTTGATGTGAGCACCGCTCCACGCGCCAAACAGCAGGATGGCCAACGTAACCACTGCACCGAACGTGAGGGAGACTGCGACGTGGCTTGCGCCCCATGCCACGCTGCCGCAGCCGACGCTTACCATCAGGGCGGTTCCGAGGAATTCCCCGGCCACCTGTCGCTTCATGTTGGTTCGTGGGCGAGTCGGTTGAAAGGTTCTGTGAAGCCGTCAACGCCGTGGCAATCGGTGGCAACCGTCAAGAAGTGGCGGTCGCTCCAAGACGCATGGGAGAGGAAAACGTTGCCTCTCCGACGGGAATTCCCCAACTTCTCATCAGCAACACGCTTGTGTTGAACGGTGCTCTTTTCCTCGGCATATTGGCCCTCCACACCGTTCTTGAGGACTCCACCATCAACAACAATTACGTTTCAATCGTCCTGTTGACCATGGCGCTTGCGCTTTTGATCAAGTCGGCGGACTTTTTCATCGAAGGTGCCAAAGGACTTGCCTACCGCGCCGGTCTGCCCGAGGTGGTCATCGGCTTGACCATCGTCTCCATCGGGACCTCACTCCCGGAGATTTTGGTCACGTCCACCGCTGCTTCTGACGTGGCGACCAATCCTGAAATCGGCGACCTTGCTATCGGTGGGATTTACGGTTCCATCCTCGTCCAAATCACGCTGATTTTGGGCGTCGTCGTCGCGTTTCGAGGGGTCAAGGTCCGCCCCTCGTGGTTGAAGCGAGACGGGATGATCATGTTCTCGTCCATCGGTCTGCTGACCGTGTTTTTGTTTACCGGTGAGGGGCTGAGCCGGGTGGAAGGCGCCATCTTGATGTCCCTTTACGTCGCCTACATTTACTGGCTGCTTTCAAAACGAGATGAAATTCTCGAGGAGGAACTTGGCGGTGCAGAACAGGTTGAGCGAAAGTTGGACCGCACCACCGCTGCGTACGGCTTCATGGTGACCTCTGGCCTCCTGTTGGCCCTGTTCGCAGCCCATCACCTGGTCAATGTCGCCAGTGACATGGCTTACGCGCTCAACGTCCCTCACGCGGTGATCGGCACGACCGTGTCCGGCCTCGGGACCTCCCTTCCCGAACTGACCATCGCTTTCCTGGCCGCCAAGCGCAGTCAAGGCGTCGCCATTGGCACCCTCATCGGCTCGAACATTACCGACCCGCTCCTGTCCATTGGCTTCGCATCGATGGTTCACCCGCTGGCGTTGACCGAGGCGAGTTTCGCTCTGACGGCCTACATCATCATCCCGGCGACGTTTGTCGGTACCGGCGTGGCCTTGATGATGATGCGGTCCCAGTACGAATTCAAGCAATGGGAAGGCGTGGTGCTGATCTTGGTTTACGTCGTGTTCCTCGCTGCACTTGCTGCTGAACGGCTGGGTTATCTTGCCCTCTGAAGCCTCGGAGGATGCGCTTCAACTAATCGCTCTTAAGGGACCGATGCTTGGCCTGTTCATGGTGGACTTCCAACTTGACGAAATGCAAGCCATGTTGAAAGAACTCGCCAACGAGTTTGCCCGCGATGAGGTGCGGCCTCACGCAGAACACTGGGACGAGAATGCACACTACCCCAAGGAAACGATTCAGGCAGCTCACGAGATGGGTTTGCTGAACCTCCACATTCCCGAAGCGTACGGCGGCGCCGGTTTGGGTTCGTTTGAGGAAGTGCTGGTCAACGAAGAACTCGCTTGGGGCGACCCGGGTTTTGCCACCGCAGCCTACGCTACGGCGCTCGCCAGCGCCCCGATCATCACCGGTGCAACGGAGGAGCAAAAGGAACGTTGGCTGCGAAAAATTGCCGAAGAAGGTGCCCTCGCCTCGTACGCTGTCACCGAACCCGGAGCGGGCTCCGACGTCGCTGCATGCAAAACCACGGCCATTCGAGACGGCGACGAGTACGTCATCAACGGCTCAAAGATGTGGATCACCGGGGCTGGTCACGCTGATTTCTTTTTCGTCCTCGCCAAGACCGATCCCGATGCGGGTTATCGTGGCATGTCCGGGTTCATTGTCGAAAAGGATGCAGAAGGCTTCGCGTTGGGCAAAAAGGAAACGAACATGGGGCAGCGATGTTCCGATACCCGTTCGATCACGTTTGACGATGTTCGCGTGCCCGCCGACCATCTCATCGGTGGTTCAGAATCGGGCGGTTGGATGAACGCCATGAAAGCCTTCGACATGAGCCGCCCCAACATCGCCGCTCACGCAACGGGTCTCGCTCGTGCTGCCTATGAGCACGCTCTTCAGTACTCCAACGAACGGCAGACCTTTGGAAAGCCGCTCCATCAGCACCAAGCTGTTCAGTTCATGCTGGCGGACATGAAAACCAACATTGAGGCTGCCCGCATGCTCACGTGGAAGTCTGCTGCAGAGTACGATGCAGGTGTTCGCAACACCGAGTCCGCCGCACATGCCAAGCGTTTTGCCGCTGACATGGCCATGCAGGTTGCGACCGATGCCGTGCAGGTGTACGGCGGCTACGGCTACTCCGAGGAGTACCCCGTCGCTCGTTTGATGCGCGGAGCCAAAGTGATGCAGATCTATGAAGGGTCTTCCCAAGTGCAACGAATGATCATTGGCCGTGAAATCACCAAAGGCCTTTGATCAACGCCGGCCCTTCCTCAAGTTGTCTTCGAGTTGCCATACCTGATTGTCGTCGTGGTGCCAGGGCGTGGACCCCCGGGTTGCTCGGTGCTCTTGCCGTTCCATCCATTCATCGAGTTGGCGCTGCTCGATTCGAGCGGCTTCGTGTTCGTATGACATCGTCGTGAAGAGGTCGCTGAGCGACCACGGTTCGTCGTCGACCAACGGTTCGCTCAGATCTTCAAATTCATCGAAAGCGTAGACGGCCTCATCGTCCTCGTCGTAGACTTCGTGGTGCATGATGACCCCGTCTTCACTGAACTGGTACACGTCTTCGAGGGCTTCGCGCGGCGAAACGATGAACTGCGCCAGGAGCGGAATTCGCATGGCCGTGGTCTTGTCGTTTTGAAGGGCCAGTGCCAAGGCGGCGACTTGGTCGCCGATGGGGAGGTTTTGGGAGCGCTGCGTGGGATGCATGCACAAAGCAACTGCAAACGGCGTCCGCTCGGTGATGTCTTGCTTCCACGCACCACCATCAACGTTGGTTCGCCAGAGAACTTCCTTCACTTCTCGAAATTCACCGTTGACGTCCACATAATCTTCAACGTAGTGGGCGTGCAGTCCGACCCTGTACCATCGTCGCGACGTCCCGCGAACCACCACACTTGGCAACCCCTGCCGGTCCAACGACAGGCTCATGGCAGCGGAACCCTCAACGATGGAATCAAGAAACTGCATGGATTTGAGGTGAGCGTCCCGCGCAGCATTCGCCCAGTGTCCGGGCGGGTTCCATGTTTTCATGCAGGCGAAGTTCACCGAGCCTATATCAAGGCCCAACCGGCAAACAACCAAAACACGGTGCGATGTCCTCGTGTCATGGCATCATCGCCCGCCGCCGTCGTGTTGGCTGCAGGCATGAGCAGGCGGCTTGGTCGTCCCAAAGCCTTGGTTGCTGTCAACGGTCTCACGCTGGTTGAGTGGAGTTTCAAACGGCTGCACGAGCATGGATGTCGGGTGGTCGTGGTGGTGAATCCTGACATCGCCGAGCGTGTGGCCGTGTTGCTTCCTGACGCACATTTGGTCGTCAACGACGACCCTGACGCCGGCCGCATGCGGTCGCTTCAACTTGGATGTTCAGCCATCGCCCAGCAAAACGGTTCGCTTCCTGAGCGGTTGGTGATGGCACCGGTTGACCGGCCGGGTTGGAACGCCGAGGTGTTGAATTCGTTGCTGAGCGCATCTTCGAGCGCTGCGCCGGCTTACAAGAGCCGCCGTGGTCATCCTGTTCTGCTGGATGCATCGGCCATCGGGAAGGTGATGACAGCGGAACACGCGGCATCGCTCAGGGAGTTGGTCTCGTTCGCTCCTGTCCCCGTTGAGGCACCGTGGCTTCACCTCAACATCGATACAGCGGACGATGTGAATCAATTGATGGAGAACGACTCGGCACTTTTGTCGTGTTTTCCCGAAGGCGAAGGGATATGAGGGCCGCCCGCTGAGGCACCGCCATGACCGCTCATGTCCTTCAGTGGGTGTTGAGCGAGTTGGCCTCCCAACGACGCGTGGTTCTTGCAACGGTGCTGAACACCTCGGGGAGCGTTCCGGGGAAGACCGGTGCCCGTTTGGCCATGTCGTCCAACGAACACGAATGGGTCGGCACCGTTGGCGGTGCCGGGCTTGAACACCGTGTTTTGCAGCGATGCAAAGATCTTCTCGGTGAGGCATCCAAACCCTTCGCAGAGGTGCTGACCTACGGGCTGAACAAAGGTGCGAAGGGCTATGAAGTGACCCCCCTTGATTCGTTGTGCGGCGGTCGTGTTTCGATCGCCATCGAGGTGATGATTCCAATGCCCCACGTTCACATCATGGGCGGCGGTCATTGCGGTGAGGCCTTGGCCTCCACCCTCCACGGGCTCGGTTGGGACTATTCGGTTCACGACACCCGCGAGGCCTACGTGGCGGAGGAGAAATTCCCCCATGCGGTTGAACGCTCCTCGGCTTCAGTGGCCGGTGTGCTGGACGGAGAAACGGCATCCTCGCTGGCTCGGTTTTCCGATGTCCTCTTGCTCGGCCACGACTGGGCTGAGGACCAGGAGCGGTTGTTGGGCCTTCTTCAGGTGCTCAATCAGCCAGAGGTTCGACTTGATGGACGGAAACATCCTCGTATCGGAGTGATTGGAAGCCGTTCAAAATGGCAGGCCTTTGAGGAGGCTGCTCGAGACAGCGGTGTGCCTCAAGCCTTGCTGGACCAGGTCATTTGCCCCATCGGTTTGAACATCGGGGCCCAGTCTCCCGAAGAGATCGCCGTTGCCGTGGCTGCGCAAATCATGGCGCTCCACAAATCCGTGGACCCGGCATCGCCCACCTGGCGTCAGGCTTGAGGCTTGAACACCTGCTCGCGGAAGTACTTGAGCTCGTCAATGGATTCAAGGATGTCATCAAGAGCGAGGTGAGCACCTTTCTTGCTGAATCGGGGAACGTCACTGTACCAGCGCTTGGCCAGCGCTTTGATGGTCGAAACGTCCACCATGCGATAGTGAAGGTAATCGAGGAGCTCAGGCATTTCTTTGGCCATGAATTGACGGTCGTTCCACACGCTGTTTCCGCACAGCGGGGCGGTGTTCTCGTCCACCCATTCTCGCAGGAACGCAAGGGTCGCTTGTTCCGCTTCGTCAACGCTGACGCCCTCCGAGCGGATGCGGTCCACGAGGCCACTGCGATGGTGATGGCGTGTGTTCCAGTCGTCCATTCCAGCCAGCAACGCTTCATCCACACTGATGGCGAGGTTGGGTCCGGTGGCCAACACGTTGAGGTCGCCGTCGGTGACAACGGTGGCGATTTCGATAATGGACTCGCGTGTGATGTCAAGCCCGGTCATTTCCAGGTCAATCCAAACCATGCGGTGATGTCGCTTGTCCATGGTCTCCCTTCCATGCCGGAGGGTCTTGATTCTTCGTTCGGCGTCAAACGAGGTCAAGCACCGCTTTTGTCCGACTCAAAGGTCAGCATGATCTGACCGTTCGGGCCGAAAGCCACCACCGGAACGTAGCCATCGTGCGGTGTTGAATCCAGGGAGGCGAGGATGTTGTCAACGGCATCCTTGGGCAAACGAAGAGCGAACCCTTCACCCGTGTCGAGCAAGCCGCTGTGGCCTTCAGGTTCGATGTCCTCCAGGATTTTCTCAGCGGTGGTTCCGTCCCACGAGAGGAAGCCTTCGCAGTGGGGGCAGATGAAATCGCCAACCTCTCCTTCGTCCAGTCCAAAGGCACCGTTGCAGTGGGGGCAGGTCACTTCGACCAACTCCTCTTCCTCGGCGACCTCAGCCACGGTGGCTTCAGCCGGCGGTTCAACGGGTGTTGCGTCGATCAGTTCCTCCTCTTCCTCGTCGTCGAGGTCCAGGACTTCGTCCTCATCCTCGAGGTCCAAGACGTCGTCCTCGTCGTCCAGCAACGCCTCTTCGAGTGTTGCTTCGACCACCGGCGTCTCGACAGCGGCTTGGACGGGTGCCTTAGCGACGGGTCGGGGTGCATCGCCACCGCCGGGGGGCCTCGCTTGAGCTACCGGTGCCGTCTCCTCGTAGATGCCATCGTCCTCGTTCATACGCTGCATGAACAGGAATCCGAAGCCAAGGGCCACCATGCCGCTCATCACCGTGGCAATGGCGCTGAACAAATCGCTGTCAAGCGAATTTGCGAAGAGGAAGGCCGTGAGGATGGAACCGTAGCCACCAACGCCACGTCGCCAACGGGCGTCGGCTTCTTCGCTGAAGCCCTGGATCCCGAGAATAACCAGGTACACCGTTGTCAGCAGGTAGGCCATTGACTCCAAGTTCAAGCTGTCAAACATGATGAACAGGCCGATGATGGAGTAGAGCACCCCGCTGATGCCCAACCGGTCCATGTAGGCAAAGAAGGCCGCATCGGTGTCCCAGTCAAAGGATTCGTAATCGTAGATCAGGTCGTCTTTCGCGGACAGCAAGGTGAGGAAGATGCCCTGAACTGCAAGGGTCAATCCGGTCATGGTTTGACGCTGTTCGTCGGACCCAATTTCTGCCTGCGCCATCATGTTGACCACGCTGAAGGTGAGCAAAATGGGAAGTGCGATCATGCTGTTGGGTCGACCTTCCTGAAGACCGGAGCGCCCGAGCAAAATCAGTCCGATGATGGGGCCGATGCCGAAGAAAACCGAGTAGCCTGCGACGAACGCTAAGGCCGAGATTTGCGTTGCTAAAGCGGCGGTTGAATCCGCCATCTTGATTTCGTCCTCGGTTTCGGGCGGCGTTCGGAAGAGCGTGCCGTAGTGGTGCATCACGGCCATGGTCGTGCCGACAAATCCGGTGAGCACACCGCTCCAGCCCCATGCATCAGCATCCGTGATCGGTTGGAAGGTGGAGCTCAGCGCAAACCCGATGTAGAGCGAGATGAACAACGCACCGAGCATGTAGGGCAGAACCTTGCTGTTGTCGGTGTACCAGAAGTACGGAATGAGGAACAGACAGCCGAGCGTCGGGGCCCAGTAGCCGTCGGGAATGGCGGAGAACAAGCCGAAAATGAGCCACACGCCCATGGAGAGCAGCACGAGCGTGGATTCTGATTCCTCGCTGTTGTGGGTCAGAACACCCGAAAGACCGAGGCTCATTTGGACGGCGACGATCAAACCAACAAAGGCAGGGTACGGTCCGCTGTGGAAGTCCGTGAGGTAGTCAAAGATGCTCTCGGGTGCAGCGGAGAGCAACTCCCAGAAAACACCGTGGGTGAACCATCCATCGCCCATGAAGACGTAGACGATGGGGAGCAGTGCGAGGAACCAGTAGAACCGATATTGCAATGTACGCCAGGTCACCAACGTCAAGAGCGGCAGGAACAGCACACCACCGGAGGTGTCCATCATCCCGAGGAGAATGAGCATGGCGTAGGTCACGGCATCACTGGAGCGACTCAAACCGTCCGTGTCAAGCCCTCTTCGGGCAATCGCAAAGTTGGCGATGAGTGGTGCACTGACCAAAATCAAATCGAGCAGCAGGGTTGTCGTGTTGATCCCTTCTTCGCTGCCCCAGACCTCCGGCCCGAGCGAAAGCGAAAGCGGTGCTGCAATGAACACCAGCAAGGTCACGGCCGAGGCCCTTGTAGCCGAACTGATGCTTTCCATGGCGAGGACTTCTCGAATGAGCATGGCGACGGGCAGGGCCATCAGCAACACGAGGTAGGGCTGGTCCGACCATGCAGCCGTGTTGACGCCGCTCACGGTGAACGTGAACAACATCAGCGAAGTGAGCAGGCTGAACCTTGCAAGGGGTGTCAAAGCTGCATCAAGAATGCGCGCCTCGTTATCAACAAGGTCAACGGCCTTCAGCTCCCAGGTGTTGGTTTTCACGTTGTAGGTCATCTCGCCTTCACCGCCTTGACCCAGCCATGCGTAGATGGAGCCAGCATCCAATTCGAGTTTTGCAGCCCTGGCTGCGAGGACGTACATGGCGACACTCAGCACCAAGAATTGAGGTCGGAAGCCCATGTCAACCAGACCGTCAAAGGTATCGGCAGGGGGGAGTTTGAGGTTGTCAAGGAGGGCCAGCAGAAGGATGGTAACGGACGTGAAAGCCAGCGCCAAGGTGAGATCTTTGCGCTCTTTGAGCGACGGGGTCTTGATGGATGCCATCATGCTGAAGTTCATGGTGCACATGTAGGCGATCAACAGCCACGGGAGGAACCATTCAGGGTCGAGCACTGCCCTGGACAAAATGACGGCGGCCAGCATGGCGAGGCTGGTGCTTGTTTCGATTCGCTTTTGCCTTCGTCCAAACTCCGAAACGGCCACCAAGAAGATCGGGATGATGACGTGCAACCATGTTCCGCCGTAGGTCGCTTGTGCACTGAGCCCCTCCTCGATGCCGATCCAATCGCTCAGCAGGTACGAGGCGCTGAACGCAAGCAACGTGATGTTGATGACCCAAGATCGGGCGATTTTGGAGATGAACACCATGTAGGGGATGACGATCATGCTCAGCACCCAAGGCAGCGTGGACGCTTCTTGTGGAATGGCCATGAGCGCCACGGCCAGTCCGATCGGCATCCATGGCACACGCTGTTGAAGAACGGCCGGGAAATAGGCCAGCAAGACGGTGACCCAAAGCGCCACGGGGATGTTGATGTAAGCAGCCAACTCGGGGTAATCACTCGCCCTGAAGGGCCCCAAGATGAGGTTGAATTCAGGGGCCGTGCGGGCCAGGGCAATGGCCACCACGACCATGCCGATGAGGACCACGGAGGCGCGCTCCATGACTTCCTTCCGCAGGTCAGGGCGGGCCGCGTAGTAGCCCTGCATGGCGATGATGAACACCATCAACGAGAGGGCGCCCCCTGCTCCGTCGACGGGCGCATTGTCGTTGAGCATCTCGTAGATGATCGGGACCACACCGGCAGCGACGGCAACGACCACGAAATTGAGGGCTCGGTTGGACCGAAGTGCCATCTCCATGGACACAAAACTGATCAGCACGATGGCAAGGCCGAGTTCCCAGCTCACAACGCCGTTCGACCAGCGAATCCATGGCCCCACACCGGCCAAGAGGACGGCCATGGGTGCGTAGGTTGCTACACCCCATCCAAAGCTGGTGTCTCCACTGTATCGGCGGAGCAGCATGTAGTGGCCAAAGGTCAGCAACAAACAGGTGATGGTCTGGGCGTAAATGCCGTTGGCGTTGGGAGACCAATCCGTTTCCGTGTAGGCGCCGGGTTCCCCGAACCAATCAAGTTCCATCGTTCCGGTGGCGTAGCCCATCAAGAAACGGGTTCCCCAAAGCGTTCCAACCGTCGAGAAAAAGAAGGCAATTCCAAGGAAATAATTGTGAATATCATGCAGGCGGTACCCGTTCTTCTTGCTTTGGAGTTCAATCAACACAATCGAGACAGCGAACGATGCCAAGCCGCCGACAAAGAGCACCAGGAAATTTTGGTTGGTGGCTTCCTCGTCAAAGGCCACCTCGAACACACCGCCCCAAATGGACAGGAAACCAATGCTCATCATGACGATTTGAGTGAGTTTCATCAGAAACATGTCGTCCTTGCTCATTTTTGCATTGGGCCGGACCATGGTGATGCTTCCCGTTTCGGGGGCACTTCCAGCAACGACGCCACCGGAAAGGGCGGGGCCGCTGGGTGTGGCTTTCACTGGTACAGGGGTGGCTTTTCTCCTTGGTGCTGCCATGCTAATCAGTTGATTGGTTGACACTTTCCGCATTTAATCATTGACCCTGCGATTCTCGTAAGGATTCACATTCAGCAGCGAACACCCCGGGTCATTACCTCGCTCGCGTGTCCAATGAATTGAAATCCTTCCTTTGAGTGGAGGAACACGGAGAGATTTTCATGAAGCGTCCACTCCTCAGCGTGTTTTGCTTTTTTTTGATGCTTGCACCTTTGCTGGCCACGGCTACACCGGTTCATCAACCTGCAACAGCCGATGGCGGAGAAGCATGGTGGGAAACCACGAACATGGACAAGAACAACAACAAGATTGCCGACATGGTCGAGAAATACCACGACCATCCCTTGTTTTTGGACGAGGCCAACACGCTCCCGCTGATCGTTGATTTCGACCACACGCCAACCCAGCAGGACGTCTCCATGCTCGAGCGAGAGGTCGGGTACATCCACCAGTGGAACCTGCCGCTCATCGACGCCGTCGCCGGTCGCATCCCTCACGATTTGATTCTCGAGGCCACCACCCTCCCGGGCGTGGTCATGCTGGAACTTGACGGCATTCTCCAAGTTCAAAACGGAGACGCAGCCGTTGTCCACAGCGTTGACATCGCCCAGCAACAAACGGGCTACGACGGCGCAGGTGTCACCGTTGCCGTCATCGATACGGGCATTGACAGCCTTCACGCTGGCCTTGACGACCAAGACGATGACAACAGCACCAACGACCCGAAGGTCATCGCTTTCTATGACGCAGTGAACAACCCCGACAAAACCAACGGTACTGAAATCCAAGCCTACGACGACCAAGGCCACGGCACCCATTGTGCCGGTACCGTGGCGGGAACAGGTGCACCCACCTTTGACCATCCCGGCATGGCCCCGCAGGCCTTCCTCGTGGGTGTGAAGGTCCTTGACGCCGGCGGCTCTGGCAGCTTCGCCACCGTCATGGCGGGCATGCAGTGGACGGTTGACCATCGTTACGAATTCAACATCCGTGCAGCTTCCATGAGCCTTGGTGGCCCGGGCCCCATCGAGTGGACCTCGGACGAAGAAGACAGCGTCAACCGCTACGCCAACGAAATGGTGCGAGCCGGCATCACCATGCTCATCGCCGCAGGAAATTCTGCCGGTCCAGCCACCATTGGGACCCCCGGCGGTGCTGAAGATGTCATCACGGTCGGTGCGCTGGACAAGGACACGTCCATTGCGGTCTACAGCAGCCAGGGGCCCACAGAAGAACTTCGTGTCAAGCCCAACGTCGCCTTTGTTGGTTCCGACGTGATGTCGGCACAGCACAATTCCGGTGATGGTTACGTGGCCTTCAGCGGCACGAGCATGGCCACCCCTGGGGTAGCAGGTACGGTTGCGTTGATGCTGCAGGCCAATCCCGACCTGTCTCCCTTTGACGTACGAAACATCCTGCAGGAAACGGCGACCTACCGCCAGTGCCACTACATGTTTGCCAACGAACCTTGTCCCGAAGACCAAATTCCGAAGAACCGGCAGAACAACGTCTACGGCCACGGCCACGTTGAGGCACTTGCGGCCGTGATGGAAGCCGCACAGCGCGACTATCAATTCGACACCTCGGTGGCCGTCATCGTTGAAACCGACGCCGGAAAGGACGATCGAATCCATCTCATGCCGGGCGATGGCATCGAGATTGCGCTCACCGGTTATGCCGACACGGTGCAGTGGAGAAGCAATCACCTTCGAGACGACTGGGCCAACCTCCACACCTTCTCTGAAGGCGCCGATGATGCTACGCTCGATTTGGCCACCATCGTGGAACAGCTCGAGCATTTGCCCGGCATCAACGTTGAAGGGAACCACACGCTATCCGTGCGTGCCCTCGTCGCCAACGAAAGCGGCGGGCACTCGTCCACCCCCCTCGCCGTCGTGAACGTCATGCTCATGGACACGGCCAACGCCAAGTCCTTCGGTGGAAGCGAAGCAAGCCTGCTGGGCGACCTTCCCGGTTGGGTGGCTCCAAGCGTGCTTTTACTGCTTGTGTTCTTGGTCATCATGGGCATGATCGTCCTCAACAAAACGGAGGGCGCCATCGAAGTCGAGACGCTCACGTGGACCTCGACCGACGAAGACATCGAAGCCGTGGCCGATGATGCTGCGCTCTTGGATTGAAGCGCTCAAAGAACGAAACATCAGGGTCTACCACGGCCTTGTGCTTCGGAACGCCATTGAGCTGGCGGAAGGTGACATAAGCGGAGACATTTCTGAACAGGAATAAGTGGCCACTGAGCCCCAATCATCAAGAAGTTCTTCCGCTACGGCAAGGTGGGGGCGACCATGGTTGGCGAAGAGCATGTCTCAATGATTCCTGCTCCAGAAGGAAAACGATGGGCTGCAACGGTTAACGGGCGTCCCTTCGAGGTCCTGGCGCCGAGCAACGCCGTGTTGCTGGACGTTCTCCGAGACAAGGTCGGCACGCTCGGCGTGAAACGAGGATGCGACCTCGGCACGTGTGGTTGTTGCACGGTCATGATCGACGGTGTGCCAAAACTCTCCTGTCTCACCTTGGCCGGGCAAGTTCAGGGCGCCGAGATCATCACGGTCGAGGGCCTCTCCGACGGGGCTCATCTCGCACCCATCCAAACCTGTTTTGCCACGCACGGGGGTTCTCAGTGCGGCTTTTGTACGCCAGGTTTCCTCATCGCCTCGCAAGCGCTGCTCAACGAAAACAACGCTCCCTCACGGGATGAGATTGCAGAGGCCATCGAGGGGAACTTGTGCCGCTGCACGGGCTACCAGCAAATCATTGACTCCATCGAGGCCGCTGCTGCGATTCACCGAGGCGACGCCGAGGCCGCTGCGCCCGCTAGCGATCCGCACCCCGACCCGCATCCGTCCGGGCCCGAGGAGCCCACCATGCCACCCGGCCACGCGAAGTGATCATCATGGGAAGTTATCGTCAACAACCCGGCGCCTCTTCCTCGGAGGTTCGCAAAGACGGCAAGCGCGTCGCAGGAAAGCAGGTCTTTCCTCCACCCGGCTCGGGTGGAAGCGAGCCCACCATGCGCCCGCGCGACCTTGACTTCATCCCCGAAACCGTCGGCGGAAAAGAGCCCAAGCCCGCCGGCGACCACATCCACGACCGAGATCGGACGGGGACCATCGTCGGAAAATCCATTCCACTCGTCGACTCCAACGCCAAGGTCACCGGTCAAGCATGGTACGGCGACGACGTCCGACTTCCCGGTGAACTCATCGGCAAAATTTTGCGCTCACCTCATCATTATGCACGCATCAAATCAATCGACACCTCCAGGGTGGAGGCACTCCCCGGCGTTGTGGCCGTCTCCACCGGCCAAGATGCGCCCAACCGGTTTGGCGTCCTCCCGGTCACAAAGGACGAACACGCCATGGCGGTGGACAAGGTCCGCCACGTGGGTGATTTGGTGGCCTGTGTGGCTGCCGTGGACGAAGCGACAGCGATTGAAGCGCTCTCTCTTTTCGATATCGAATGGGAAGAACTTGAACCGGTTTTCGACCCCAAAAAGGGGCTTGAGGACCACGATGAACCCATCCACTGGCGCGGCAAATACCACCTCGCACGCACCAACGTTCAGAAGCGAGTGTTCCAGGAGTTCGGCGACCGTTCTCTCGTCAACTCACCGCATGCCTCATCCCATGGCTCATGGACGATGTTGGGAGTCCACCACGGGTTCACCGAGCCGCATGCCGTCGTCGCACATTGGGACCCGAACGGTCGTCTTCAACTCTACACGCCCCAACAGGTCCCCCACTACACGCACCGGGCGCTGTCTACCGTCCTCGACGTTCCCATGCACCAAATCAACGTGGTTCGCACGTTTGTCGGTGGCGGCTTTGGAGGAAAATCAGACCCGTTCCCGCACGAAATGTGCGCTGCCATTCTTGCACGTAAATCCGGCCGACCCGTTCGGATTACGTTTGATCGAGAAGAAGTGTATTGGATCAACCGTGGCCGCCACCCAAGCCACATCGACGTCAAGATGACCGCCGACACGGAGGGGCGAATCTCGAGCTTTGACATCGACGCGCTCATCGACGGAGGCGGTTTCGCTTCCTTCGGGCACGTCACCTCGTACTACAACGGCGTCTTGGCGACGGCACCGTACGAACTCGGCTCCTTTCACTACACGGGCGCTCGCGTGTGGACCAACAAGCCGGCCTCGGGTGCCATGCGAGGCCACGGGGCGGTCAACACTCGCTGTGCGGTTGAGGTCGGGCTGGACGAAATGGCCGAATCCATGAACGTCGACCCCATCGACTTGAGGCTCGCGAACCTGCTACCGCCGCACAGCCGAACCATCAGCGGGTTCCGCATCACCTCCAACGGGATGCGCGAAGCACTCGAACGTGTCCGTGAGGGCTCGGAATGGGACAACAAATTCCGCCAGATGCCGCTCGGAAAGGGAATTGGAATCGGCTGTGGCTTCTTCATCTCCGGCTCCGGATTGCCCATTCACTGGGACCCGAAGAATTTCCCACACGCCACCGTCCACATCCAAGTCGACATGGACGGCGGCGTGACCGTCCACACGGGCGCAGCTGACATCGGTCAGGGTTCCACCACGGCCGTCGCTCAAGTGGTGGCTGAAGTGTTGGCCCTGCCCATCGAAATGGTTCACGTTCGAAGCCACGAGAGCGACACCAGTCCCGTTGACTTGGGTTCCTACTCGAGCCGTGTCACTTTCATGAACGCCAACGCAGCGATTCGTGCCGCTATCGGTATCCGCGATCAACTGCTCAAAGCAGCGTGGGAGATGCTGGGCTACCACCCCAACGTCCTCGTGCTCAACGACCGGCGCATCTACTACAAGCACGACCCCGCCATCGGCGTGTCCTACCTTGAAGCCCTCCACAAGGCGCAAGCCGACACCGGGGCACTCATCGCACGGGGTGCGTACCGCTCACCGCCCATGGGCGGCGTGCACAAAGGTGCCGCTGCTGGTCTTGCCCCCGCCTATTCGTTCTCAGCCTACGTGGCCGAGGTCGATGTCGACGTTGAAACGGGCTTGGTGTCGTGCACCAATGTTTGGGCTGCCCACGATTGCGGAAAAGCACTCAATCCACTGGCCGTGAAAGGTCAAATCATCGGCTCCTGCCACATGGGTCTCGGGCAAGTCCTGACCGAGAAGATGGTCTACGGGCGCACGGGGCACCTGCAAAACGCCAACCTGCTGGAGTACAAGATTCCCTCCGTTCACGAAATGCCTCACGTTGAGGCCATCATCGTGGAATCCAGCGACCCCGAAGGTCCGTTTGGCGCCAAGGAAGCAGGCGAAGGGCCCCTGCTGCCGATTCTCCCTGCCGTTGTGAACGCCGTCTACGACGCCATCGGCGTCCGCCTCCGTGATTTGCCGCTCACGCCTGATGTTGTGCACGCTGGCATTCAGAAGCATCTCAAAAAGCACGGATTGGATGACGAGGAGCAGATGCAACCGCCTCGCTTGACGCACGGGCCTTTGCAACCGGTTTTGGTCGCACGCGGCGATGAACATCGGGAACGAGATCGCCTGCGCCAGCGAAGCGAGGATACCTCGGCCTACGTCAACGGTGTCCTCTTCGGGTTTGACCCGGACCGCCCGCTCGCTGAACAGGTCGATGGCTGGCGAGAAGCCGACGAACCGCTGCCTGAACAACTGGCTGAACTTGGGTTCGCCGGTCGTGCTTGGCTGAAAAAGGAACAGCGCCACATGGAGGATGATGCCTGATGTTGATGCCTCCCTTTGAGCTTCATCACCCCGGCTCCGTTCAGGAAGCTGCCGACCTGGCTGCTTCGCTCATGGAAAAGGGCGAGGCCTTTGATTGGGTTGCGGGCGGGACGGACGTGCTCCCGAATTACAAGTGGAGGATCAATCCGAAACCTCACGTCATTTCCCTGGCCGGCATTGATGAGGCGCACCGTCTGTCCTCCACTGAAATCGGTTGCATGGTCCCGTTGGCTTCCTTGACCGAATCGAACGGCGTTCATTCGCTTTTGGTTGAAGCAGCCGCCAAGGTGGCATCGTCCCTCGTCCGAAAGAGCGCGACCGTGGGCGGAAATTTGTGTTTGGACACGCGCTGTTTTTGGTACAACCAAAGCGAGGATTGGCGACGTTCCATCGACTGGTGTCACAAAGCGGACTGCGGAACCGGCGCTGACTGCCGCGTGATTCCCAACCAGAACACCCTTTGCGTGGCGACCTACCAGGGCGACCTTGCACCGAATTTCATGGTGCTTGATGCCTCGGTTGTGCTCGTAGGTCCCGGGGGCGAGCGGACACTCCCGCTTTCGGAATTCTACGAACTGGACGGGATGAAAAAGAACGTGCTTCAGCAAGGGGAATTCTTGCTCAAAGTGGTCCTCCCGAAGGATGCGAAGAAACGGAAAGGCTGCTATCAGAAACTGCGCGTGCGAGAATCGTGGGACTTCCCCGAAGCTGGCATCGCCGCCTCTTGGTTCCCGGGAGACACCGCCTCGCTCAAAGTTGCGAGCACCGCCTTGGAGTCCATCCCCCGCCTCCACGACGAACAGGTGGATGCACACCTTGCTGCTGGCGAACTTGACCCGGTGGGACTCGCTCTGCTGGTTCAAAAATCAGTCAAACCTGTGAACAACACGGCGCTGCCCCCGCGCTACCGTCGGTCGATGGTGAAAACATTGACCAAGCGCGCCCTCCGAGGCATTTTGGATTGAGGTGGTTCCGTGAAGCACATCGCTCCCTTCGTCTTCGTTTTCTTGCTCATCGCCACCCTTCCCGGCACGCATGCACAAGACATGCAGGGTCCATCGTGGGAGATGGGGTGGGTCACCGATGTCGACCCGAAGTACACGGTGGATCTCGAGGACGATTGGGACTTGACCGGTTCGTTGGTCGTTTACGTGTCCAACGAAGGCCCGGCAACGCTCAACCTGGCCCTCACTTACGATTACGACGAAGACGGTCCGTTCGAACTTGACGGCCCTGAGACCGTTGAGGTCGCTGGAAACGCCAACGACACGTTCACGATCACCATCACGGGCGCAGAAGCGGACGTTGTGCGAGCGTTTTCCCCCTCCTCAAGCGTTGAACTCGTCGTTGTCGGTGAGGAAAAGGTAGGCGATTCCTCACTGCGAACGCAGGAGATTGAAGCGGACATCACGGTGCCCCGGATGTACCGGTTGGTGCCCAATGCTGTGGAACCCACCGACGTCTTGTTTGCCGGCTCGTGGGTTGACTTTTCCCTCGAAGTCAGCAACCTCGGAAACACCCAAGATGCCATCACCATGGGCGAGGCAACCATCCGAAGCTGCCCGCACCTCTCCGTCACAGGCTTGGAACAACTCGAAAACACCGTGGTGCAAGTGACGAATGCCAACGGGGACAACAAAGCAACCTTTACGCTGCGACTTGAAGCCAGTTCCAGCCACCAAGAGCGATCATGCGAGGTGTCCATTGCTGTTGAATCCGAAGGGGACAACAACAAGCGCTCGAGCACGATCAACGTGAACGTGAATGCCCCCGCTGCAGACGATCCGGTCGTGTCGGAGGATGACGCTGACGACGGTGAAACGGGGCCTTCGAGCACCTCGGATTCCTTGCCCTGGCCCCCGCTGGGGGAGTTGCTCGTTGCCTGCATGGTCGCGTTCCTTTTGGTGGGCAGAAATGACCTTCCAGCCTCAAGGGAAAAAAGAGTGTAATTTTCTGCAGTTTCCGGGGTTCTCGATAGGTCAAGAACCGCATGACTGTGGGAAAGAAACCACGGAAAATCCCTGCCCATCCTTGAGCAACTATTATGTGTGGAATGTGTCTCCGAAGGTTGTAAATCTATGGATTTCATCATAGATAGGGGGAACGGAATTTGGCAGAAGCAGAACGAAGCAGTCTGAGCCTCGAAGCGTGGCTCATGATTGGTCTGCTCGTCTCCGTCCTTCTCTCCACCGTCGTTATCGCCGTGGTTTCCGCTGGCAAAACGACCGTTTTCTCCCCGTACGAGAACGGTTCGGAATACGAAGCACAGCAACTCACCTTCATGCGTGAAAGCCTTGACGACTTTACCGTCGCTAACACGATGTCAACCCCCATGCTGGTCAACGACTGGCAGAACCCCCACCGCACCCTGCTGGTCATCGCTGCACCGGAAAAGCCGTTCGACGCTGCCGAGGCTGCGGCCATCCACGACTTTGTCACGGAGCGAGCTGGTAAGGTCATCCTGGCGTCCAACTCCACCAACGCCCAACTTGTGGCGGAAGAATTCGGTGTGAAGTACTTCGACTCACCCGTGCGAGACGACATTAACACGGGACGCTATTACGAAGTCACGGACACGAACGACGACCGAATTTCACCCGACACCAAGAAACTGTGGTCGGTCGCCAGCGTCAAGCGCGACGTTTCGACCATGGGCGACGAACGAGCCGTACCGTGCTCCGAAGACGATGTGCGTCAAGAGAACGTCAACGACTGTCGCATGCCGGTGTTGTTCCATCGGCCCACCGCCATCCAAGTGCTGGACGAACAAGCGGACGAAGGCCGTGATGTCCACGTTCTTGCCGCTGCGTCCACCTCTGCGGAGATCGACGCTGGAAAGGGCGAATCAAACCCCACGCTCGGTGAAGGTGAGACCGGCCTCATCATTCGCATTGACTACCCCGACCAAACCGTCCTCGACCAGCGCTCCCTCGCCAAGGGTGGCGACATTGGCGAGATCGGAGCTACCGGCAGCATTGTGTTCGTTTCGGACCACTCCGTGCTCGCCAACCACCTCTGGGACCAAGCCTATGCTGAGGAGACCGGGAAGCAACAATGCGACTCCGAACTCTACATCCAGTTCGGTCACATGTGCTGGGATACGGATTCCGAAGGGTTGAACAACGGTCTGGGCGACACGACCTGGCGGGGCAATGAAGCGTTCTTTACGGCCCTCATCAACGACATGATGGAATTTGACAACGACGACCTCTCGGCGACCATCGCCCGTGATACCTCTGCTTTCAACGTGGTCTTTGACGAGAGTCGCCACGTCTCCGGAAGCCTCTCCATGCCCTTCACGGAGGCCATGGGCGCCATCGTGCTCTTGACCAGCGACGGCGTGTTGAAGTGGCTCATCATTCTCAACCTCTTTGCGCTCTTGGCCATCGCCATCATGGTGGTGCCCGAGAAAGAAAACTGGCGCCACGTCTTCGACTTGACGCGCTTCAGGGAGCGGCCAACAAAGTTGGACCCGACCCAATACCAACGGCGAACACGTGAGGCTTTCCTCACGAAAGTTCGCAACTTCAATGACCTGACGCGAGACGAATTTGCTCGCAAGTCCCCAGCGGAAGTCATGCAGATGATCCGCGAACCCCGATTGGTCGAACTGGTGAGTTCGA
>CAXGZM010000010.1:0-27061 GCA_964014165.1 uncultured euryarchaeote
GCTCGTCAGTGAGCTTGTAGGTCGAGGATTGGAAAATGGGCGTGTTGACGGCGTCACCGATGTGTTGCGTTCCGCTGTGCACTGCTTTGGTTGCGAACCTGTCCCCGTCTGCCATGTCTGTCGCCATTTGACCGAACTGCAGGAGGGATATCAAGACCACAGGTCATTATTTTTCAAAATTGCTTGGTTTTTTGAATTCTTTGTCGCAAGAAGTAGAATATGGTTCTGATTTTCTAACATATATGCTTGATTCACTATCGTAAAAATATTCAAACAAGCGTCAGATTTCTCAACATCATGGTCGAAATCATATGCCCGCATTGCGACCAAGAAATAGAACTTCCAGATGACGCACACGGAGAGTTTGAGTGCCCTCTTTGCACGGAGGTCTTTGAATGGGAAGAGCCACAAATATCCCATGAGTTCGAGCGGATGGTTGAAACTCCAACGCAGACAAAAGCAGGTATCGTTGGATTCGTCGTTGTTGTACTTTTCATAATTTTCGTCATTGTTGCAGTCCTGCATGATAACACCGAGAATTGGCCAGTAAGGCAAGGAGAAATAATCGAGATCTCCTATGAAGGGAGAGTGGTTGTAGGAGAAAGCGCTTACCATCGAGTGAAAATAGAAGCCGACTACGGTGTTGGTACCAGAGTAGCTGACCTTGAGTGCAGTACTGAAGAAGATGCTGTTGCTTATGTTGAAAACAATAACGTCGGAGATACCATTGATCTGAGGGTAAATCCTGAATCTACATATCCGATGTTCGTGGTTGATGCTGGTTGTCCCAAACAGCCAGCATCTCAATTAGAAATTGTTGGTAATCTTGTTTGCTTTGGCGTGATAGTCATTGTAATCGCCGTAAACAATGGAATAAGTTGGATGAAAGGCAAAATCAGGAATGATTGAGTTCATTCCTCTGATTCTGCTTCCTCTTCGCTACTGGTAATTTCTACGACTACATTGCCTAGCAAGAGAACGCCCCCGCCGAACGGAATCCACCACGACCAGGTCACCAAGCCGAGCACCAAACCGAAGAGCGTCGCCCACACGGGCTCGAAAGCATAGATGATGGCAGCTTGAACGGGATGCATGTGGCGCTGGAACATGTTCAGGGCGACAAGGCAGAAGAACGAACCTCCTACGCCCAAGAGAATCACGGGCAACAGGACGCCCTCTCGAGCGACAACGTCAGCCAGCATGTCGGTGGGTTGGTCGCTGGAGCCGATCGCCAACGCCAAGGATGCACAGCCCACCACGATGAAGGAGGTAAGGGTCAACATCAGAGGGTCGAGGGCGAGGGTCAGCCGCTGCGTGAAAATGATGTGAAGTGCGAAAAACAGGGCGCAGGCCACGGTGACAATCTCGCCCCAGCCCCACGACAAGTGGGGAGGGCCTTCGATGAAGCCCGCGCCGACGGTCGCCATCAGCACCCCCCAATACAGTGCTCTCCGAGGCGCTTGGTCACTCATCCAGAGGGTGAGCACCGCGGTCATCACGACGTACAGCGAGGTGAGAAAGGCGGACGTGGACGGGTTGATGTCGTTGAGCGCCACCATTTGGCTCACAAAGCCGACGAGCATGAGCCCGCCCAGCACCCCGCCGCCCTTCCATATCTCGGGCAGGCGAAGGCCGGCCCATGCTTTGGGAAACACCACGGCGACCAACGCGGTTGCGATAAGGAAGCGGAGCGCGACCAAGTAGGCGACAACGGAAAACGTTCCATAGGTCTCAATTTCAACCTCAAGCGCGTTCAAGGCCTGCTTCATCCAAATGAACGTTGCACCCCAAACCAGGGTGACGCACAGAAGGACCAGCGCGGCTTTTCGGCGCTGTGGGACGAACGACGAAACGGTGGCTTGGACCTCGTCATCCATGCCTTCGGGACTGACGCACAGATGATGAGCATGGTGGTTGAGAAGGTCCGCAAAACCATATCCTCAAAGGGTGCCCATGTTCCATTCCCACCATGGGGGAACCACGGACCGGCGCCGATGTCTTGTGGAAGCAGCCCATCGACTCCGGGCCCGCTCCAAAAGGCGGCGAGCATTACGACGCCATCGTCGTCGGTGGAGGGCCCGGTGGTTCAGCTGCGGCAGGCTACCTCGCCATGGAAGGGAAGCGTGTGCTGCTCATCGAAAAGGAGACGTGGCCACGAGACAAGATCTGCGGCGACGCCGTGGGTGGAAAATCCCTCAGCCACGTCAAAGAACTCGGCGTAAAGGAAACACTGGAAGCCACCCCGCATTTCCGGGTGACCGGTATTGTGTTCTCCTCGCCCAAAGGCCACAACGTTCGCGTCGCGCTGCCCGAAGAAGACGTCCAACGGCTTGAAGCAGGGTATTCGCTGCCTCGGCAACAATTCGATTACCTCCTGTTCAATCAGGTCCAACAGCTTGTGCGAGAAGCCGGTGGCGACGTGATTCAAGGCGGCGACGTCCGCGATGTTCTCTACGATGACGGCGCAGGCGGAGGTGACCCGGGGAAAGGCTCGGGAGCGCAGCGCCACGCCAAAGGCATCGTCGTTCGAATCGGTGGACGAAAGGGAGAGGAGTTCACCTACCACGCGCCCACCGTCGTCGGCGCTGCAGGCTACCGGTGCCCGGTCGCCAAGTCGATGCTTGAGGAGACCTACGAGGAACCGATGATGGACCGCGACCATTACTGCGCTGGCTACCGAGAGTACTGGCGTGGGGTGAAAGGTTGCGAAGACAACGTGGGCGACATCGAGATTCACTTCGTTGACACCGTCATTCCCGGCTACTTCTGGCTCTTCCCCGTGGCGGAGGGCGTGGTCAACGTCGGCATCGGCATGGTGATGTCGTTGCTGGACAAGCAATCCAAGAAACTCAAGGCACTTCAAGCCGAAGTGATCGCTGAGCATCCGCTGTTCAAAGATCGCTTTGCAGAGGCCAGCATGATCGCCGGCTCGGGCAAGGGTTGGCAGCTCCCGTTCGGCTCGCCGAGGAAGAAGGCGAGCAGGCAGCCACGACGGTCCGCCAGCAACGGCATCTACCTGGTGGGCGATGCAGCCTCGCTGGTCGACCCGTTCAGTGGCGAAGGCGTGGGGAATGCCCTCGTCAGCGGCGAAATGGCGGCCAAGCACATCATGGAAGGGAAACCTCCTGAAGCCTACCAGGAAGCGTTGTGGAAAGCCCTGGGGCCCGAATTGACCAATTCCTTCCGCATGCAAAAAATGAGTCGGCGGGCATGGTTGCTCAACTGGTTCGTCGGCAAAGCTTCCAAGAAACCGGCCATTCAAGAGATGATGACGGAAATGATTGCGAGCAAGGAAGCGCAGGAAAACCTTCACTCCCCATGGTTCATGTTCAAGACCTTGATGTTCTAAGGGGGCACCATGGACGCTTCGCTTTCGGGCATCGACGCTGTGTTCCTCGACCTGGACGGAACCATCTACCTCGGCGGCGACCTGATCGAAGGGGCGGAAGCCTTCCTTGAGCGATGTAACGAGCAGGGCGTTCAGCGGTACTTTCTTTCCAACAACTCATCAAAATCCGTCTCGCAATACCTTACCAAACTTCACGCTCTCGGGCTGGAAGCCACGGAAGACGACGTGTTGCTGTCAACCCACGACTTGCTTGCTTGGTTGCAGAAGAACAACGTCACGGAGACGTGGTTGGTCGGTACCGAAGGCATGCGAAGCATGCTCGAGGCCATTGGCGTCAACACGCAGAGTTCCAATCCGCAATACGTGGTCCTCGGCTACGACACGGAACTGACCTACGACAAGATCGCTCGGGCCAGCATCCACATGCATGCGGGCGTCCCGCTGGTGGCCAGCCACCCCGACATGGTCTGCCCGAGTCCCGACGGTGGACTGCCCGATGTTGGCGCCTACCTGGCGATGTTCAAGGCGACAACGGGCGTCGACCCCGAACACATCACGGGGAAACCCAACGCAGGCATGATTTTGCACAAGATCGAAGCCTTGGGCCTCAAGCCTGAGCGATGCGCCATGGTGGGCGACCGGCTCTACACCGACATGGCGATGGCGACCCGAGCCGGCGTGGTGGGCGTGCTGGTGCTCTCGGGTGAAGCCACCCGGGCCGACGTGGATGCGCTGCCTGAACATGCGGAGCAGCGCCCGAGCATCATCGTCAACAGCGTGGACGAACTTCTTCGGTGAAAGCATGAAACTTGGGCAACGCTGGAAATGGTGGAGAGAACGACGGCGTTTTCATCCTCCCGATGAGATTCACCGAGCGGGTGAATTGGCAGAACAACGCCTTGCAAAAATCAGTCGAGCTGCTGGAAAAGCCAACGGCTGGCACGTGTTTGAATCGGTTCGCATACCGGACGTCGAGCAGGGTGGGAAGCGAGAAATTGACCTCGTCATCGTGGGAGGAAACACGATGTTGGTCGTTGAACAAAAGCACTGGTCGGGCTCCTTTGAGATCAACGCAGAGGAGGAATTCATTCAGCATCGCAAAAACGGAACGACCCACAACCACAGCACCGTCAACCAGCGCATCGCACGCAAATCCCGAATGCTCCTTGCCATGCACAACGAGCGTGTGGGAAAGGACGAAGCCGTTGATGTCCGGGTCGTGTTGGCGTTCACCAATCGAAACCTCGACTGGCCCAGCAACGTGATGGGGCTGGGCAGCATCGTGAAGGACGAAGCCGGGTTCATTGGCCTGCTTGAGGAAGAAAACCCGGGCGACCTCAACGAGGCGTTACTGGAGACGGTGGCCGGGTTCGGCACGTGGGACGAGGTGGAATTGAACGGCGGTCTGATGTGCAAGGGCGACGTGTTGGAGCTTGGATTGGGGGGTTCCGTCGAGACGTGGCAGTCCGGCCGACGGGGGGCCCTCATCGGAACCGTGGCCCATCCGGGAGGGTGGCGTGCGTTTCTCTCCTCAAAGCCAAGCAAGCTGAACCTCGCGGCCGATGAGCGGAGGATTGAGGCGAGCCTTCCCTACGGGACCACGATGCGAATGCACGTTGTCGGAAGGAAATCACCTGAGGACATTCCTTGGTCAACCGTGGCTGCCATCAACCTCTCCACCCCTTCGCTGAACGATAACCTGGGGCAATCCCTCCGGAAGCCTTGAAACCGGGTGGCGAAGGCCACCTTCCATGGCCGAGATGTGGATCGAAGCCATTGGACTCCTGGCCGGCGGTTTGGGCATCGTGGCTTGGATACCACAAATCCGAGACGTGTGGGTTCACGAACAACACGAAGGCATCTCGTTGACCACGTTCACCGTGGTCACGGTGGCCTTGTCGCTCTGGTTGCTTTACGGCGTCTTGGTCGACTCGTTGGCCATGATCGTAGCCAACGTGTTCACCCTCGTGGTGATCCTGGCGGTCCTCATCGGCGTACGCCGATTGCGGCTGCGAGAGGCAGCAACCTGAGGCTCAGCACACCGACTTCGTGGTCGAGATGATCACGGACCCGATCTTGTAGGGGTCGCCGTTGGACGCTGGGCGGCGGTCCTCAAGACGACCGACCCACCCGTCGGTGGGGACGGAAGCCGGGACACGAATGGATGCGCCGCGGTCGGAAACGCCGTACGAGAACTGATCGATGGATTGGGTCTCGTGGAGGCCGGTCAGGCGCTCTTCGTTGTGGGCGCCGTAGACCGACATGTGCTTCTCAATGTTCTGACCAAAGGCTTCGCAGATGCTGTCGAACAGTTCCTTGCCGCCCTTGTCGCGCATGGCGCTGTTGGAGAAGTTGGCGTGCATGCCCGAGCCGTTCCAGTCGCCCTTGATCGGCTTGGGGTGGTACTCGATGTAGTAGCCGTAGTTCTCCGTCAGTCGGTCGAGCATGTAGCGAGCAACCCAAAGTTCGTCGCCAGCTTGCTTCGCGCCCTTGGCGAAGATTTGGAACTCCCACTGGCCGCAGGCCACTTCTTGGTTGATGCCTTCGAAGTTGAGGCCTGCCTCAAGGCAGAGGTCAGCGTGCTCTTCAACGAGGGCTCGTCCGTGGGTGTTCTTGCCGCCCACGGAACAGTAGTACAGGCCTTGTGGGCCCGGGTAGCCGCCCACCGGGAAACCGAGAGGAAGTTGCGTTTCAACGTCCATGATGAAGTATTCCTGCTCGAAACCGAACCAGAAATCGTTGTCATCGTCGTCGATGGTGGCTCGTCCGTTGCTGGGATGAGGGGTGCCATCGGGGTTCATCACTTCGCACATCACGAGCCAACCGTTCACGCGCTGTGGGTCGGGGAAGATGTTCACGGGCTTCAACAGGCAGTCGGAGGAGCTGCCATCGGCTTGCTTGGTGGATGAACCGTCGAACATCCACATCGGGCACTCTTCAAGGGTGCCGCCGAAATCGCTGCGCACCATTGTTTTGCTGCGCATGTTCTGCGTGGGTTCGTATCCGTCAAGCCAAATGTACTCCAGTTTTGCTTTCTCCATCATGGGTATCAGATGCCCCGCTATGAGGACAGTATATGAAACATACGCTCACTTTTCATAGCATTTTAGGAATCAAATGCCTAATTTTTATGAGTTTTATTAGCCGTTTACTGTGACTATCGGCTTAGATTCTGCGCGATGGTCACCAACTGCTCGTGATGTTCAAAACTCTTCGCGCATTTGCACAATTTGGTTCGAGAAGGTCTGCGCGATTGAATCCCAGTGCGCCGAGTGAGTTCACTGGTTGTTGGCGGCATCTTCGCCCTGGGGCGTGATGAGAACGTTGGATCCGTCACGCTCAATGACGGGGAGGGTCAGTTCGCCCGAGTTGACCGTGATGGGGCAGGCATTCCCGCAGGCAGGAGGGAGGTAGTCTTCGCCTGCCTGCGTGAGCACGATTTCGAGAGCGTGCCCTGCTGGAAGAATCACGTCCATCCCCTGGAATTCCATCAGCATCGTGATCGTTGAAAACGGGACGACGGTTTGCGCATCGTAGCCGCCGGCATGGTAACGAACGTCCATGGTGGCGTGTCCGAAGCGAAGACCTGTCTCAGCGTCACGAAGCTCAGCGAAGATCTGTCCTCCATCAAAGGAAGGTGTGACGTCAAGGTGCAAGGTTGGCAGCCCGCTGATGTGCGTGTCGTGGTCCATGGACAGCGCATCGCAGGCCACCGTGATGGTGGAGGAAGATCCGACGGACCCCTGTGCGGAACACGTGGCCGGTTGCCACTGTGCATCGAGCGGTGGCCAGGTGTCCTCGATGCGCCACTGGCCGTCGTTGCGCTGAATTTGGGCGTGAAGGGCAGGTTGCTCCCCGACGCCCTTGAGGTAGTATTCCATCCACTCAAACAGGTCTTGACCCCAATCCCATCGGGTCATGTTCTGAATGGCTTCACCGCCGTAGCCTGAGGCTTGGGCGTTGTGCTTGGTCCACTGGTCGGGGTAGTTGTGTTCCCACTGCCCGAGCATGCCGCCGACCTCGTATCCTTCGTCGATGTAGGTCTGGTACCAGTGGGTTCCCGGCGGTCCACCGAAGACCTGGTGCGGGTCGACGTTCCAGTCTTGCATCCCTTGGACCCAGTAGATGCTGCCGTTGTATTTGCCGAGCGCCTTGTCAATATGGCTTCGCTCGTCGTAGTAGTTGTCCATGTAGGGGTCCAATTCTCCCAAACCGTACCGCGTAGGGCCGGCGAGGAAGCCTTCAACCACGTCACCGCACATGTTGTCCAAATCACTGGCATCGTAGTCGAGGATCGATCCCCCGTAGTTGGAGTGCATGACTTGGCTGCGCGCCTCGGCGCTGCCGTTCTTGTACAGCAGCGGCCCGAGGGCCGTGGTACCGGAAATGGGGACGATGGTCTTCAGGTATTCACTGCCTTGAGCAGCAGCTTCCCAAGCCGTGGCGCCCTCGTAGGATTTGCCGTAGATGGCGACGTGCCCGTTGCTCCAGTTTTGCGTTCCAAGCCACTCAACTGCTTCGTGGATGCCTTGGCCTTCTCCGTCACCACGGTAGTCGAAGCAACCCGTGCTTTCCTCGGTGGCGAACACGGCCACCTGTGCGAGGGCGTACCCGTGGGGAACGAAATTGTCGTAGATGAATTCACCGCGCCCTGCGCTGACAACGTTGGTCGGGCTGGACTGACTGCCGGGCGACCCGTAATCGAAATAGGGGCTGACCACGGCGATCACGGGGACCTGCTCACCGACTTCCGTGTTGGAAGGCAGCCAGTACGAAAGGTGAACTTCGGCCGTGTTTGGACCGCCTTCCCAGGTTCCGGTCGTGTCCACCTCGATGAACGCCTCTTGCACCGGCAGGGCTTGATGGGGGCCGTCCTCGAGCACGCGAGCGTACGAGCCCGTCCAGTTCCACTCCATGGTGTGCCGTTCCCAGATGCTGGGGTACATGCTCTGATCTTCGGGAGTGGTCGGTGGTTCGGACTGGCCAAAACAGCCAGACAGCGGCACGGTGAGCAACAGGACGGTGAGCATCAGCGCCTGTCGCATGGAACACGGGACGAGCGGGTGCATCATCAACATGATGCCTCGCCACAACCCTTGAGGAGGGGCATCGCCTCGTCCGGTGCATGGAACCGTCGGCAGCGTGGGGTGCACGATGGATTTCAGCTACTTCACCCATGGCCAAGCGCTACATGGAGGTGGCCACCAAGAAGCAGTCCCTTGTCTGCTTAGCAGCCGACAGGAACACCATGGCGGGGCTGTTTGAACTGATGGAGGCCGTCGGCCCCCACGTTGCCGCACTCAAAACCCACGTGGACCTCGTCGATGACTGGTCCGCCGAAGCATGGGCGACGTTTTGCGAGGCGGCCCACAAGGCCGATTTGCTCATCTTCGAGGACCGAAAATTTGCCGATATCGGAAAGATTTCTCGCTCGCAAATGGCGGGCATCTATGACATTCGATCCTGGTCCGATCTCGTGACCGCCCATCTCATCAGCGGCCCCGATATCGTTGACGGGTTGCAGGCGGGCTGGGACGATGTGGGGCGGACCGGCGGCGTTCTGCTTCTCGCACAGATGTCCAGTCGTGGCAACTTGCTTCACCCGGACTACACCCGTGAAGTGGTGGAAAAGGGAACGGCGCACGACGGTGTCTTCGGCTTCATTGGCAACGGCTCAAGGCCAAATGAATTGGAAGCGCTCCGAACCGCCGTGGGTGATGCGAAAATGATCTGGACGCCCGGGGTCAACCTCGCCGTCGGCGATGGGGAAATGGGCCAGCGATACGGCGACCCTACCGAAGCCGTGCTCGCCGGTTCGGACTGCATCATCGTGGGTTCTGGCATTCACAAGGCGGACGATCCCGGCGCAGCAGCAGCAGCCTATGCTGCGGCATCCTGGAAGGGGTTGTTGCAGCGAAACGGGTGAACAGCATGGCCGTTTTGGAGATGATGTTGGCTTCCTTGAGCCTCGTGTTTCCCGGATGGCTCATCTGGCGCGCCTTTTCCACATCGCGACAACTGGAACAACGCCTCGAACAAGGTGATGCGGGGTTGTTGAACGACGATCGTTTCAGCATCGACAGGGTCACCCTCGGTCCACCGGGCACGCAGCTCATCGAAGACGTCCAGTTCATCCCCGTTCAGCAAATTCCGACCGTCGTCCAGTCGGCGTCGGCGGTTGAACCGCAATTGATATCCACCGCATCAGCCATTATCGCAGGAGAGGAATGACGTGAACGAACACATGGAAATTGAGCGCCGATTCATCGTCGACGGGCGAGAGGAAAAGCCGTGGCGACAAACCTCGGATGTCCATCGTATTGAACAGCACTACACCGTGGGTGATTGGCTCAACTTGGACGGAAACAAGTTGGTCTTTGAGGGCGAGGTCGTCACACCAATGACACCGGTTGAACGGGACCATCTTGCTTCCACCGACGCATGGACCACGCGTCTGCGTCAACGCAACGACGATTACATTTTGACGTACAAAGCGAGGGTTTCCGACGACACATCGCTCGAACTCGAGTGGAACGTTGAGGAAGGCGTGGCTCGTCGCCTGCTCGCCAAAGGCCCGTTTCCCGCCGTGGAGAAAACCCGCTATGTTCTCACAGGTTCTGACGGATTAAGGTGGGAGGTTGACGAATTCGAGGGTGCACTGGCCGGCTTGGTGCTGGCCGAGGTGGAGTTGTCTTCAAGCGACCAGGTCGTTGCCTTGCCGCCGTGGCTCGGACAAGAAATCACGGGCCTGCGCTCGTGGTCCAACCGAGCGCTGGCTGAAACCCTGGCTTCACGACGAGCGTGAGGACAACACGGCGGCGATCACCCGATCGACCTCCTCGTCGGTCATTTGGTGATGCACGGGGACGGCCACCAAACGATGCGTGATGTCGTCGGTCACCGGAAGCAGGGTGTTGAACTGTGGGTGGTCGCTGTAGACTTGTTGACGATGAATGGGAGTTGCGTAGTAAATTCTCGAGTCGATGTTGGCCTCGTCAAGGGCTGCGCGAAGGCCTTCGGGATCCTCTGCTAGCAGGCAATACTGGTGCCATGCGTGCTGCGTTCCTTCTCGTACCGTTGGAGTGATGAGACCGGGTTGTCCCTCAAACGCTGCGGTGTAGCGGCCGGCAATCGTGCGACGGCGTACAAGCCAATCGTCGAGGCGCTTGAGCTGAACGCGCCCGATGGCGGCGGAGACTTCGGACATGCGGAGGTTGGAACCGACCTCGTGGGATTCAAGGCGGGCATCGCGGCCGTGGTTCACCAATGCGTCCATGCGAGCAGCGAGGTCGTCCCGGCGCGTCGTCATCATGCCGCCCTCGCCTCCAACGGCGAGGTTCTTCGACGGGAAGAACGAGAAGCAAGCCACGTCGCCGACGCCACCCGCCTTCACGCCTGCTGCAGAAACCGCTCCGTGAGCTTGGGCAGCGTCCTCGATGTAGGCGATGTTGTGCTCCTCGCACCAGTCGACCAGCCCGTCGTCACACATTTGCCCGTAGAGATGCACGGCGATGACGGCCTTGGTGTTGGGTGTTCGTGCCGCTTCAAGCCCGGCAAGGTCGATGCACCAGTGGTCGGGTTCGACGTCAACAAAGACGGGTGTCGCCCCCGCCAGCGACACGCAGGTCGCCGTGGCAATGTAGGTCATGGAAGGGACGAGCACCTCGTCGCCCGGTCCAATGTTGAGCAGACGCAAGGCTGCCCACAGCGCAACGGAACCGCTCTGACAGGGGGTGCCCTGGACGGCGTCGCTGTAGGCAGAAAACTCGCGACCAAACGCCTTGCCCTGAGGGCCCTTCACCCAGTGCAGCGAATCAAGGGTGGAAAGGGCTGCTTCCCGCATTTCTTCGTCCCACGAAGGTCGAGCCATTGCAATGCGTTCCATGCTTCGGCGTGCCTCTTCTCCTCCTTGAGTGTGCGTTTTCAGCGCCTTCCCCATCGCGCCTTTGAAGACCCCTTCCGATGTTCGGCCTTCCATGGTGTCGCCCGAGGACGAGGTTACGCCGCCATCCACGGACGGCGGCTCAACCGACGCGTCGGTTGGCGACCTCATCGGCGACCTGTTCAACGACAATGCACCTGCCATTGCGAATTCGGTATCGGGTCGTTCGTCCGCAGGGAAACGTCAGTACAAGCCCAAAGGCATGTTTTTGGGCACGCGAAGGGACACCGGTGAGGCCATCGACATCGCCCCGCAGGTGCTCGCTCGGCACGGCGCCATGCTCGGTTCCACGGGTTCTGGAAAGACCGTGATGGCCAAGGCGCTCATCGAAGAAGCAGCGCTGGCGGGCATCCCGTCCCTCATCATTGACCCGCAAGGCGATTTGGCTCGGCTGGCCCTCGGCATTGATCTGGGCGAATTGGAAGAAAAAGACGGGATCGTGGCTCGAGCCAAGCAACTCCTTGACCGTTGCGAGGTTCGAATTTGGACGCCGCTTCGCAGCAAGGGGTTGCCGTTGTGCATCGACCCCTTCCGAGCCCCGCCGGCCGATTTGGACGCTGAAGAGGCCATCACGGCATGGGACATGGTGGCGGCCGGGTTTGCCAACCTGGCCGGCTATGACGTGGAGAAGACGCAGGGCAAGACGGTCAAGCCCTTCCTTTACGAAATCCTGGTGGAAGGGACCCGGTGCGGATTGAACGTCGGTGATTTCCAGGCCTTGGCCCGCGTCGTGCGGGAGCCGCATCAGGAGTTCATTCGCCACCTCTACCCCGAGTGCTTTTCCGAAGACGAAGAAGAACGCGTGGACCCGCCGACGTGGAACGAGGTCATGATGGAGCATGGGTTGACGGATTTCGAGGAGCGCCTGCCCAAAACAACGCGAAACGATCTCGCTCGCCGACTTGCCGCTTTTTCCTCGGGCGTGAATCAACTGCTCTTTTCCAACGGCGTTCCCATCGACATTGATGCCTTCGTCGAGCCGGCGGTTCCGGGAAAAATTCCACTCAACATCGTCTACCTCAACACCATCCAAGACGAGAACCAAAAGCAGTATTTCGTCCAGGAACTGTCCCGTGAGCTCTACGACTGGATGCTCACCCAGCAGCCGGCGGATGGGGAACTCAAACTGCTGTTCTTCATGGACGAAGTGGCGCCCTACCTTCCACCCCACCCTCGCAATCCGCCGGCAAAGGACCTCATCAAGTTGATTTTCAAACAGGCGAGAAAGTACGGCGTAGCGTGCGTGCTCGCCACCCAAAACGTCAGCGACGTGGACTACAAAATCCTCGCTCAAGCCAACACGACCTTCATTGGACGGTTCACGCAACCGCAAGATGTCGAAAAAGTGCGCCACCTCCTCAAGGAAAGCGGAGGCGACCAGGACTTGGTGGCGCAATTGCCCACCCTCGGGCCCGGTCAGTTTCAGATGGTCGCGCCCGATGTGGACGCCAACCCCGTCCCGATCCAGTGCCGCTGGCTCTACACCGACCACGGTGCGCCGCTCAACGAAGACCAGGTGGAAGAGATCATCACGCCCGAAATCCGCGCCTGGGCCAAGACCCGCTCGGCCGGAGGAGGTCGATCGCGAGGCGCCGGTGCTGCTCACGCCGCCAGCCGAGGCTCTTCGTGGACCGGGGGCGATTCATGGGGACACGGGGCTGCCGAAAGCATCGTCGAAGCCGCTCGCATCAAATCCGCCGGCGGCATGGCGGCGGCCGGCCACGGCATCGTGGACGATTCGGCGTTCGAAGTCAAACTCATGGGCGGTTTAGCCGTCCTGCGCGACGGACGCGACCCGCTGTACACCATGCAGGCGGCGACCAACGTGGCCACCGTGCTCGTGCTCGGTTGGGTGATGGCGGCGTTGATGTTGGCGTGGCGGGACGCCGATCTCTCAGGATGGTGGTTGCTCGTCAGTGCCACCACCTGCCTGGCTGCCGTGGGCGTACTGGTGCTCGAATGGGTGCTGGGGCACGACACGGAATTGCTCCAGAAGCTGAGTCGGTTCGCTCACACCTTCCAGATGCTGCAGGTGATTTGGTTGTGGGTCTTGCTCGGCTGGACGGTTTGGGGCTCGCTTGATTTGCGTGGCGCCGAGCCCTTCCTTGAGGTGGTTGTGGTGTGGGTCACGCTGTTTTCTGGTATCGAATACCTCACACGGTTCCAACTCGGGCGCATCCGCTGGAACGGCGGTTCTGCCCTCGACAAGATCGTCGGCGTCTCCGCCCTCTTGACCAAAGCAGAGCTTCGGGAAATGGAAGCCACGTCCCGAGAGCTGCTGAGCGCCGTGCGCTGGATGGTTCACGGCGCCACCTTGGTGTGGCTGTGCTGCCTCTTGGCGTTCCAGAGCGGTGTGCTTCCCGATGATTCGGCCCTCTCGACGTGGGGGCGGCCAACGCTCTGGTTGGCGTCGGTGTACGGCTTGATGTTCTGCAGCGAAGCGTGGCTGCGCTTGCGAGGCCGATGGCCGAGCGAGCACCGAACATTGTCGTCATGAGAAGGAGGATGACACATGGCTCGCCGCATTGAGGAGCCGCTCTACGATGTGCTCGAGACGTACGAAGATTTCGAACTTCGTCGCTACGGCCCTACCGTTCAGGCTCGCGTCCAAACCGCAGGTCGAGACGGGGGCGCAGCCTCGGGTGGCTTTCGACGCGTGGCCGGCTACATCTTTGGTGGCAACAGCGAGCGTACCTCCATCGCCATGACGGCCCCGGTTCACATGTGGGAAGAGGACGGTTCAGGTTGGTTGGCCTTCACCATGCCGTCGGCCTTCGCCCTGGAGACGCTCCCGTCGCCCAACGACGCAGGCGTCCGCCTTCATCCTACATCCACCTCGACGGTGGCCGTGGCCCGGTTCAGCGGTCGCACGACGCCAAAGAAAACCGCAGGGGTTGAGGCGGGGTTGCGCGCCGCAATCGAACGAGAGGGGTACGCGGCAGTGGGACCGGCGGTACTGGCCGTGTACGAGAATCCGTGGACAACCCTGCCGTTCATGCGCCGAAACGAACTCCATCTCCATCTTGAGTCCTCTGATGGTGCTGCACCGTGAAAAGGGCTACATACGCGCCCTGCGATGGCAGTTCATGATGGAAGATAAGTTGCTGGAAGAAGCCGTAGCTCATGTCGGTGAAGCCGTTGGTGATTCCGTCGAGAAGGTCATCGGCGACCGTCCATGGGTGTTCTCGCTCTGGCGCTTTTCGTTGTACGCCGTTCCGCTCGGCTTCTGTGTCTATCTTCTCAACGACGTCTACGGCTGGATTTGATGAAATGGCCGTCGCCACGCGCTTATCAACCGGCGACCGCTGATGCGATACGAGTCATATGGACGACCATGCTTTCATCCCGTTGGAGTGGACCGAACGGTCGCACGAAGAGATGTTGGCGCTGGCGGAGGACAATTACGCTGAACTGAACAAGCGACGTACGACGCGTCATTTTTCGGCTCGGGACGTGGATCGTCGCCTCATCGAATTGGCCATTCTTTCAGGCTCCACCGCCCCCAACGGCGCTCACCTTCAACCGTGGACTTGGGTCGCCATCCGCAGCGATGAACTGCAAACAAAACTCCGCGAAGCGGCTGAGGCCGAGGAGCGGAAGACGTACAGCGAGCGCATGCCTGAGGCGTGGTCGGAAGTGCTGGCACCGCTCGGCACGGATGCCGTCAAAGCCCATCTCACGGACGCGCCCTGGGTCGTGGTGCTGTTCAAACAAAAGAAGCGTCAGCGGGACAACGGCGAATGGGCGCCCACCTACTACACCGTCGAATCGTGCGGCATCGCCGCCGGGATGTTCATCCAAGCCGTTCACAACATGGGCCTGGTGACCCTCACCCACACGCCCTCGCCGATGGGATTCCTTCGAGAACTCCTCGTCCGCCCCAAGCACGAGGAAGCCATGCTCGTCATGCCAGTGGGCTACCCCGCTGAGGATGCTGAAGTCCCCGACATTCATCGAAAAGCGCTGGACGAAGTCGCCGTCTTCTTCGACGAGCAGGCTTGAGGAAAGGTCGCGGTGTTGATATACGCGAGGACAGAGCGAAGGTCGGCGCAGGAGTCGCCCAGCTTGGTCAAAGGCGCTGGGATGAGGTCCCAGTCCGTAACGGTTCGCAGGTTCGAATCCTGCCTCCTGCACTCTTTGATGGTCAACCAAAGAGCACATAGAAATCCTTGGACTTCTGTGGACCATCATGGACCTTCTCTTTCACGCCGTGGTCGGCGCTGCGATCGGTGAGTGCGCTCCGAAACGCATCCAACACCGGCAGCTCAAGGGGGTCGCTGGCGCTCTCCTTCCCGACCTGGCCAACCTGCCCAGTTACCTGTATTTGGGGATGAAAACCAACTCAACGCTGTGGTACCCCACGCCCGAGGCCTTCTACAGCAACGAATGGATCGTCAACCACCCAACGTGGGCCGTGTGGTACCTCTCCCACAGCCTGCTGTTTTGGGCCATCGTCGTCGTGCCGCTGTTCCGATATGCCAAGTGGGAACACCTGCTCTCCATCGCCTACCTCTCGCACCTTCTGCTCGACCTGCCCTCGCACACGGGAATTTGGGGCATGGCGCCGTTCTGGCCGCACCCCATGTTGGTCGACGGGTGGTTTGACGCGTGGGCGTGGGGACCCGGTACCATCTTCACGTACGCCTTGATTCCAGCAGCGTTGTGGGCGCTTGCTCGAGCGATGGACGTGAGTGCCTGGTGGGCAAAGGACTCAACTGCAACGCAAGCAAGCTGACCTGTCGTCCGTGAAGCATGGCGGGGTGAGAACCGAGCATCTTTTTGCTTCTCTATATCCCACTATACACAACGAAAAAGCATGACGAGCCTTCAAAAGGGGAAAGAAGAGGGGCGGGGATGATGAAGAAGCCATCGGACTCCGCAGACCGAGGCATCATCATCGCCGTCGAAGGCATGGACGGAAGCGGAAAATCCACGCAGGCCATGCTTCTGTTCAACTGGATTCGTGCCCTCGGTCTTCCCGTTCATCACACGGAATGGAACTCCAGTCCTGTTGTTGCTGCAGCAACCAAAGTCGGAAAAGACACCAAGCGCTTGAAACCACAGACCTTCCACCTCATCCACGCCGCTGATTTTGCAGACCGATGGAGCAAACAAATCGAACCCATGCTCGAAGTAGGTGGCATTGTCATTTGCGACCGATACAAATTCACAGCAATGGCGCGTGATGGTGCACGAGGTGTCGACAGGAAGACGGTTGAGCAGAACTATTCGTTTGCACGCCAGCCCGACATCACCCTGTATTTTGACATCCCTCCCGAAGTGGGTTATGATCGCATCGTGACAGGTCGGCCAACACTGAAATTTTACGAAGCCGGGCTCGACATGGGATGGACGTTTGACCCGTTTGAATCCTACAAAATTCTCCAGGGGAAAATCAAGGCAATCTACGACGCCTTGGTCGAAGAAGCACGCATCGTTCGAGTGGACGCCATGGGGACGGTGGCCGAGGTACATTCCCGGGTTCAAGCCTTGATTTCCGAACACATTGACCTGGACAGCGTTCATCCCATTGATGAAAACGACAGAACAGCGGAGATGATTCGCATGTCGTCGTTTGATTGGAGTACCCTTGAGGAGTGAGATGCATGACAACAGAAGGGAAACTCATCGTCATCGAAGGACCCGATCACGTCGGTCGTTCCATGCATGCCAGGCTGTTGAGTGAACGCCTCAAAGCTCACGGCGTCGCCGTCACCATTGTCGGACTTGCACGTTCGACCCTGTTGGGCAATCTCATCAAGGGCTCGAACGCAGCGTTGCACCAGTTGAACTGGCGAACAAGAGCCTTGCTCTACGCCACTGACCTGCACGACCAGTTCATCCACCAGATCGAGCCACTCATGGCGGCCGGTTTCGTCGTGATCGCTGACCGCTACACCATGACCCCGCTCATACGAGAATCCATTCGTGGCGGCGACGAGGAGTGGATTCGAGGGCTGTACAGTAGCATGCCTCAGCCAGACATCACCGTGGTGCTCCAAGCAGGCGGTCGTCGGCTGCTTAACCGTATGATGTACAACGATTCACTCACCAAACTCAACCACTACGAGGCCGGTGCGGATTTGGCGTTGTCGCCGTCCATCACTCGGTCGTTTTTGGAATATCAAAAACTTCTGAGGCGAGCCTTCATGGAAAAGGCCGAACAGGGGGGGTATCCCATCATTCACACGCGTGCTACGGTGTTGGAAGTCCACGGTGCGATTTGGAACCACGTCAAACCGTCCGTGGAGAACATGCTCCAAGCCATCAAAAAGTGAGGGCCTCAAGCGGGACCCTCAAGCGGGGAATCTCGACGTGGATGCTGTGTTTCGATGACTTGGGTTTCATCAACAGCCCGTTTGCAGCCATGTGCATCACCAACGCTTTAGTCACAGATTCAGGTGTCGCCGGCGGCCGTGCCTCCACCACAACGCGTTCATCATCCTGATAGTCAAACACCATGACAGGAACGAGCTTCAACCCGAGACGAAGGCTGGCCTGGTGCCGATGGTGCCCGTCCAAAATGGTCAGGGTCGACCGGTCCACCAGCAGTGGTTTGTGAAAGAAGTTGTTGCGCTGAATTTTTTCTACCATTTCCTCAACGCGCCACGGGAGGGTTTGTTCGTGGGGTCGCAGACGAGCGACCTCCACAAGCTCCCAAGACATGGTGCTTGTTCGGCGAAGGCCGTTCATAGCCCTTCGGTTCGTCGGTTCCGTCATCATCCCACGGCCGCCGTTGTCGATCGGTCGTGAGGTGCATCCACGCCCGAGCGGCGGTTGCTGAGTTGGGTCAAAAACGAATCAATGATTTCAACCGCCTGCTCACATCCGTTCCGGATGGTGGGGCGAGGCTCGGACGTGTTCAGACGACGAAGGACCTCATCGAGTTGCTCAATCGATGTTGCTTGAGGACGAACAACCTCGACATTGGGGAAGGTTTTCTCTGCCAACACCCCGTTGATTTCCTGTTCAACTTGAGCAGGTTCGGGGAAGCAAAGTGATGGGATGCCAAGGCAACCAACTTCCCCGAGCAGTTGCGTCCCAGCCGTTTGAACAATCCAATCAGCGGTCACCAAATCTTCAATGAATCCGTCGTTGGAAATGGGACGGACCTCCACGTTTTCAGGAACATCCTCAGGATAGTGCCCGTAGAGTTTTAGGGTCAACCCGTGCGATTGGGCGTGAGCGGCAAGGTCGGGCAAATGGTGAAGCACGCTATGACGGAGATAGGCGATGGCGTGCGTTCCTGATGGACGCCACGCGTCGTGCGTGAATTCGGGCCGAAGCATCGGACCGAGAAGGTGGGCATTGGGTTTGTTGGGTTCTAAATTGAAGCCTTTGGACACAAGACTGAGAGCGGGCCGAGGAGCAAACACACGACACATGAGTTTGATCGGCAAGAGTTTCAGTCGTTGCCTGCGGTCCAGAAGGTGGTTCAACTTTGCATCCGTTGAGAATCGCTGGGAATTGAAAGATATCAACGGCGCGTCGAGTCGGCGGGCAACGCCGGAAAACGTAGGTTCGAAGTCGGTGATGATGGCGTCTGGGCCCCAATCACGAAGCTGTTTGATGGCAGCATTGCGCCGTCGACGATGCCCGTAGAGAAATCCGAGACCCTTCAAGCCAGTACGAACATAGGAAACACGTTTTCGCACAATCACAAACCTTGGTGTTTCAAGATGGTGGACCGCATCGTGTCCAAAAGATTCACGAAGAAGTTCAAGCGCATCACCGCATGTGAAAAACGCCACTTCGTGTCCACGAGCAAGCAGACCATTGGCAAGCGTCAACGCTCGTGTGGTGTGGCCTCGGCCCTCTCCTGCAAGTGCGTAAGCGATCTTCACACGAGTGCCTCCAGGAGTTGAGAGGGTGTGTTCTCGAATGTCAGCGAACGCTCCACCTCGTTGAGGCGCTGCGCTGCGCGAATTCGTAAGGCCTGAATGGTGGTACTCGAGGGGGCATAGTGAAGAATGTCCATGGTTCCGTCCATGGTCTCGGTTGTGGCGGTACAGGATTCGACCCAGTCACCGTCGTTCCAGTACTCAATACCGTTGACACGTCGAAATTCAGCGCGGTGAATGTGACCGCAGACGACGCCGTCGTAGCCTGCTCGCTGAGCGGCCTCCGTCACGGTTTCGGCAAACTTTCGGTAGGTTTTGCTGCTCTTTTGCAGTGCCCGCCTAGCAACGGTAGCCAGCGACCAAGGTCTCATGCCCAAGCGATGACGGAACCAAGCCACGGGCCGATTGATCTTCATGAGGAGTTGACAGACCATGTGGCCAAGGTGGCACAGAAATTTACTGTGGCGCATAAACAAATCAAACTCATCACCGTGAATCACCCACAAACGACGCCCGTCCGCCGTGGTGTGAACAGCGTCTCGTTGAACGGATATTCCGTTAATGGAAGCGTTGGCCCAAGCTCGAAAACTGTCGTCGTGGTTGCCGGGGATGTAGATGATGTTCGTGCCGCGCTCGGCCTTTTGCATAAGGTTTCGAAGGATGTTATCACAATCTTCGTTCCATGACCATTTCCGTCCCAAGACCCATTGGTCGATGATGTCGCCGACGAGGTAAATTGTTTCAGCATCATGCGTCTCAAGAAAGGCAAGCAGTTCAGCGGATTTGACACCGTTCAGGCCGAGGTGCCAGTCGGAGAGGAAGAGGGTCCGGTAGTGTTCCGCCCTAACCTCCAGATGCTCCCCTCAAGCACGGTAGGTTCTGGGAAGAAATAGGGTCGCTGTGAGGAGTTTGTAGAGCCCTATAGAGGCCTATGTCCTCAACCAAACCGTCCTGAGACGTACCGGGCGGTCAGTTCTTCTTTCGGATCTCCGAATATCTTGGAAGTCTTATCAAATTCAACAAGGCGCCCAAGGTACATGAAACCCGTGTAGTCGCTCACCCGCTGAGCTTGGGACATGGAGTGTGTGACAATCACCACGGTGAAATGCTTCTTTAACTCAAGAATCAATTCCTCGATTTTCGCAGTAGCGATGGGGTCCAATGCTGAACAAGGCTCGTCCATCAAAATCACCTCTGGTTCCACGGCGATGGTCCTTGCGATGCAAAGTCGCTGTTGCTGGCCACCAGAGAGGCTGGTTCCCAATTCGTGCAATCGGTCGTTCACTTCTTCCCAGATGGCAGCCCGTTTCAGCGATTCCTCAACAATTCGATCAAGTTCTCGCCGGCTTGGCGTGTAGTGAAGACGGACCCCGTACGCCACGTTGTCGTAGATGGATTTTGGAAACGGGTTGGGCTTTTGAAACACCATCCCAACGCGACGGCGAATGGTCACCAAATCGGCACCACGGCCCATGATTTCCTCGCCATCAAGTTCAACTGAGCCATCAATTTTACAGATTGGTATGAGGTCATTCATACGATTGAGGCACCGTAAGAGTGTGGATTTTCCGCAGCCAGACGGGCCAATCAACGCTGTGACGGCGTTGCGTTGGAACGGAATGGAAACGTTGTAAATCGCTTGGGCGCTTCCGTAATGCAAATCCAAGTTCTTGATCCACATGTGCGCGTCACCGTCAATGTCCAACAATTCAGTGGAATCGGGAATCGCATCGTCGTCGTGCTCTACTTCATCAACGGGTGATGATTGTTTTTCACTCTCGGCATCGGTTGAAGCCTCGGCGGTTTCCTCCTCCAATTCGGCATCGGATTCTTCTCCGGTGATTTCCTCGACAGAAGCGGCTTTCAATTCGTCCATCATCTCCTTGATAAAGGCAGATTCGGAAGAGGCTTTCTCGCCATCAACGCCTGAAAGTGAAGTGAGAATGCTCATGACTTCAGCGTGACCAATGCCATCTTTCCCTTCAAAAGCCTGTTCAAGCAATGCTTTTCGATGCTTTTCGACATCATCAATGACGCCATCGGCATCGATCAGGCGGTCGATCATCGTGTTCAATTGTTCCAAGGATACGCTGTTGTTCGTCATGTCTTCGAATACCTCCTGAAGTGGGCGCGGAGAAGAATGGCCGCTGAGTTCACGACCACGAGAGTACCGAGCAACACCAGCGAAGCACCGGCGGCGGCAACCTTGAATCCAATGGCAGGCATGTCTGTCCAACGGTACACCTGAACGGGAAGGACCGTGTAGAACCCGCGGTCGTTGGAATCTGGACCAACGTATTCTGAGGGGTCGGAAGAGAATGGGCCGCGATCAGCCCAGAGTGGGATGTTTTGGAGGTGCGGCTCAATGCCTGGGAACCATGCGAACAGCCCGTCCAGGGAAGGTGAGACTTGGTAAGAGACATAGAAGAACGCATCGGGCTCGGTGAACACCGAGGCAACGGCCCCGACCAGAATCAATGGGGCAGCCTCGCCCATGATACGTGACATCGCGAGGATGGTTCCGGTCATCATCCCGGGCATGGCATGAGGCAGAACGTGGTCCTTGGTCACCTGCCATTTCGTACAGCCCAGGCCAAACGCCCCGTTACGCAACGAGGGAGGTACAGCTCGAAGAGCCTCCTGAGAAGAGATAACGATGGTCGGCATGGCCATGGTCGCCATGGTCATTCCAGCCGTCATGACGGTTCCTCCAAGGCCCAAACCAATGCCTCGGTCCGTCAAGAACATGGCCAAACCAAACAGGCCAAACACGATGGCTGGAACTCCAGCAAGGTTGGTGATGAGCGCTTGAATCGTCCGACGAAGACGGTTGTTTGGTGCGTATTCCTCGAGCCAGATGGCGGCACCGATGGACAAAGGAATGGCAAAGAGCATGGTGTAGCCAACGACATAAACGCTGCCCCAAAAGGCAGCTCGCAAACCTGCCTTGTACGGTTCTGATGACGTAAAGTCTGACCAAACAAATGGAATGTGGATGGAGAGGGGTATCGTGAACAAACCGATAATAATGGCCACCAGGGAGGCTGTAATCCATCCTTGTCGGCCTTTTACAACGAGTTTCAATCGATCGAACTGAATGTTGTCCGTTCGTGTAAGTTGCAGCCCCGCCAACACGAGACGTTTGACGCCTGACATGATGAGCAAAAGCATGATGGCACCGACCAGCCATCCTTCGATGAACACCCATTGAAGGGCGATGAAGATCACGAGGCCGGTAAACAAGAGAAGGCCGAGGTCAACCATACCATCGGCCCGAGGAACACTGGGCTCTGGACGAATACCAAGGATTTCAGAAATAGAAACCAGCAACGCAATGCCAGACATGATGGTCACGGCTCCACCGATGGTGAATGTGAATGGGATGAGGAGGGTTTGTTGATTTTCAGCAAATGTACTCAAGAACATGGATAAAAACACGACGAAGAAAGCAAGCCGAAGGGCGATACCCACAAGTCGACCGATGAGTTCTGCGGCGAAGGAGCACCAGGACCATTTCGTCAAAACTTCATCCTTCAGCTCTTCGCTTCCAAGAGCAATGAACATTGAACGCATACGCATCAGAAGAGCGTTGGGTTTTCTCATCACGAAGAGCATACCAACTGTCCCGAACAAACCAAACAGGGGGAGGGTTGGGTCGCGCTCAACATACATCGCTTCACCGGATTCCGTTCGCTGGGGTGCAGCGCACTTCTCAAGCCACATGAGTTGGTCCAAATAGCGTACTTGCTCGCACCATGCTTGTGCAGACGTAGGTGGTTGGGCAACCATTTCTCTCGCTTTTTCACAATCAAAGGCTGCAAATGCAGGATCGTTGGATTTGTAGTTTTCAGCACATTTCGTGACAGCAAGTTCGCTGGCGTGCAACCACAATTCAGGTATTTCAGCGAGCGAGGGTTGGCCCTCAAAGGCGTTTTCTGCTGAATGTCCCTGTCCGTCAACCAAATTCGGAACACCATCGCCATCGATGTCGCGATCTTTAACACCGTCATGAACGCCATCGCCGTTATCGTCGTTTTGTGAGACCCAATCGTCGTAGCTCAACGGAGGGTCCTCTGAATACCTTCCAACACCTGGACAATGCTCTGGATGGCCCTGTACGGGATTTTCTGCATTGTCAGCATCGATGTCGTCGTCGCAAACATCCAGAATACCGTCGTTGTCCAAGTCCAAATCGTCAATGAATCGAACCTGGAACCAATCCAGTGGGTTGCCTAAGGCGAAACCACCGATTTCATTGTAGGACGTCTCGCGGGCATCAGCAGCAGGCCCTGCCGTTTGCACGTAGGTCACGGTGTAGTTCATCGTATGGCTGATGAACAACCAATTGGTGCTCAACCCTCCTGATGGTTTGAGTTCAACGTGCGGGGTGTCAAAAGCGCCGTCAACGATGGAAACGAATGAGGACGAGGCCCCTGTTGACGTGATGGCTACCGTGAGTTCGATTGTCTTGGCGCTACCTGAGTCGGGCGTGGCTTCTATCTCGTACCCGTCATCGTTGGAAAATTCACCGATAACGGCGGAACCAACCTGTCCTGACGTGAGAATGTAAGCCGAGGTCTCGGCCTTGGTGCAGAATTCGGGTACAAAAGTTTGGATGGTGGATTGAGGGTCAAGCACGGCAGCGGGCAGTTGGGTGAAATCAATGATGTCCCATGACCTGTTTGATTTGTTGTAGATGGTTGCTTCTTCAACATCGGAGAACGTCGAGACGCCCGTGGCAGACCGATTGAGCCAGAGATCCCCGTCACCCCGGAAAAGGGGTTCAACAGGCGTATAATGGACCCAAAGCTTGCCGTCGGCAAAAGCTTCGGGGTAGGGCGATATGTAGTCCAGAACGCCATCAAGGAAAACATCGTCTTCGGCAGAATCCCAACGAAGGCCTTTCCAAACCCACCGAGAACCGTCATCACTGTCAACCCAAAAATCTCCCATTCCAGGCGTTGGAGCCGTTGAACGATTGAAGATGTTGATGCGTGTGGAGGCCCCAGTGTCGTAGATCAATCCCTCTTGACCTTCGCCTGGAAGCAAGTCAAAGATATTCCATGGCTCCACGGGTTTGTAGGTGATAGGGGCAGATCCTGCATCGCAAAGCGCCCGTTCCAAATCTTCCTCCAAATCAAATGTTGACTCGCCTTGGAGGGAGGTGAACCGTTCGCCTTCGCTGTTGAAGGCTTCAAAAGAGGTTTCAACCCAAGAGGCTTCAATCGTGATGTTGGACCGGTCTTGGCGAAGATCGTCTGCCTCCCACGTTGGATTGTACGTCTCGGCTTTCCACGAAAGTTGGGTTTGAGCAACGGTTTTGACCGGGTAGCGTACACCGTCAACTTCGATCTCTTCTTCAGGAACAAAGGCTTCCTCGGAAATTTGAGACAACAGCGTCACGAGGGCGATACCACACATGATCGCTATGGACACAAAGACGCCTTTTCCAATTCGCGCAGAAAGGTAGCGTCGGCTGAGTGAGCGTTTTGGGAGATGGATTGTCCCAAACAGGCTGGGCCTGGTGTCCGTGGAATCTTCCTTTTCAGAAAGCGTTTTCTCTTCCTGGGAACTCAATCGTAAGCCTCCCGGAAGCGCGTCATGATCTTATGGCCCACCATGTTGAGGCCGAGGGTGATGGCGAACAAGTACAGCCCTACAGCGAAGAGGGAGTAATACGGTGTGGTACCGATTGGCAATTCTCCACCGATTCGTTGGGCGATGTAAGCGGTCATGGTCTGAGCGGAACGGAACATGTTGTCTGAAAATGTCGCCAGTGTCCCGACCGAGAGTGTTACAGCCATCGTCTCACCAATGGCTCGGGAAAGAGCGAGGATGATGGAGGCCAAAATCCCCGAAAGCGCCGATGGCATGGTCACTCTAGCCGTTGTTTCGGTGGTGGTGGCGCCAAGAGCGTAGGAGGCTTGTCGAAGGCTGTCGGGAACGGCTCGAAGAGCGTCTTCGGAAAGAGAGGCAATCAGCGGCGTGATCATGACACCGACCACTATGGCTCCGTTAAGCGGATTGAACAACTGTGGTTCCTCAGAAATCCAACCTCGTTCCAAGAAAACAGTTCCCAAATCAACCACCATGGGCGCGATGACGACGAAAGCAAAGAAGCCGTAGACAACTGAAGGAATGCCTGCGAGCAGTTCAAGAATTGGCTTGACGATGTTTGCGGTTCGTGGGCTGGCATACTCCGAGAGGAACACAGCAGTACCAAGTCCGATGGGTATGGCAACCACCAACGCACCAAGTGCGACCTGGAGGGTTGTCTGGAGGAGAGAGTTGACGCCCATGTGCAAATCGCTGGTGACCGTGACGGTTTCGCCAGCTGAACGGACGTCGGTTTTCCACCATGTTTGAGTGAAAAATTCACCGAGCGATCCGTTCACACGAGCAACGACATCGAAATACATGAAGGCGAGGGTGATGATGACCACCACGGTGAGAATCGCTCGTGTATCGCCATCGATCGTCGCGAATTTGGTCGTGCCCGATTGATTGCGGGAGTCCGATACCACGGTGGTAAGGGCCACCAACGACAACGCTAAGGCAATCGTGTGCCCTGTTTGCACGGAATAAAACTCAACGATGATCAAAAAGGTGGATAGAGCGGCCAAACAGGCAAAGGAAAGCGGAACCTTCCCGTCGAGACGCCATCCGAAGAAGACGAGAATAAGGCAAACAACACACAGGAGAAAAAGAACGCTAGCCTGCGGAGGAGCAATAAGCGACATGAAGCCGATAGCGGTAAGGGCCAGGGCATTGACGCGAAGAGCAGGCGTCCATCGATCGATTCGTTCGATGGGTATGTCTTGGAGCCAGCGTGGACTGACGAACGTTGCGATGACAATCAACAGCGTTAGCAGTCCGAGGAAAAGGCCGACGCGGTCAACGTTTGGGTTGTAGATGTCGGCATCGTAGGAGTTTGGTAATCCATCCCCATCAATGTCCTCGTCGAGATAATTCGCGATGTTATCTCCATCAATATCGTTGTCAAGAATGGTCCCTGCCCCGTCAATGGCGTCGTTGGCGACGCCGTCTTGGTCAACGTCCTCTTGAGCGGTTTCGTTCCACACCCAAAGGGTGACCCACCATTCCCTGGCCAGTTCTGGGTTTTGCTTGTGAAGGATGAGGGCGCCCTCGTTTTCAACAATCAATCCGAGAGGTACCTTTGGGTATGCCTCGTCCCACATGCTTGGATTTGCTTCGAAGTACTCACCGAGATAGGTTCTGTCTTCATCTAACGCTGGACCTGTGATGCTTGTCCCATCGGATTGAAAAAACGTTGAGCCAACTCGGTCGCTGCTATCCGTGTACGTTTGGGTGTCCTCGTCCCATTCAAACCGGTCAATGAACGGCTCAGCGAGAACGACCTCGTGTTCCATGTCCCAGTCCACGATACAAAACGCATCCAACCAGAGCGGGTCAGACAGTTTTCCGTCGTCATAGACGGCGGCTTCCTTGATACCTGCCTTTACGTCCTCGTGCCAGTCCTGTGGTGGCTTGTAAGCATCAACGCCGCAACCGAAACCCCGGTAGAATTTGGAACCCGATTCAAAGAGAACAAACACAATACCGGCTGTGATCATGATCACAGTGGCCGCCAACGCAAACAGCACCACGCCAGGCGCTGCTTCTTCAACGCGGCCACGCCAACGCATTGACCCAGCTGCCGACGTTTGCTTCCGCGGAGCGCTGGATTTAGACATCGTAGATCGTGGTGATTTCGATTCTTTTTCGAGGGGGTTTTCACCGTCCTGCTCACGAATTGATGACGACGTCGTGTCGCTCACATCGACACCTCTGGAGCTAACGTTGTTGTGTCCTGTGGACAAGCAACAGAGGTTGAATGGGTGCCGGTCGCCATGATTCACCCTCTCGTAGGCTTGTGCCGACAGTCCTGAGGTGGGTTTGGCGGTTCTT
>CAXGZM010000011.1:0-21455 GCA_964014165.1 uncultured euryarchaeote
GCGATCGGTACGCCGCTCAATTCGTTGGAGGCAAAATTCTCCAGCATTCCAGGTGCAATCACAAGTTTTGGTGCAACGTCGTCCACCACCACGGCGTAGCTCACTTCGTTAAGTCCATAGCCGTCAAACCCGTCAGGGAAGAGCGAAAACATCCCGTTGTCGTTGTAAAGGACGTTTTCGTTCATGGCCACGGTGAACGTCATCTCACCGTTCGCAGAGAGGTTCACGCGCCCCGATTCGACGCGCTCACCGTCACTGAGCGTCCATGTGAAATGACCCACGTCGGGGAAGCCTTCCGCCAAGACAGCGGTGTTGTTGTGGTAGAGACCAACTCGATGTTGAACCGGGTCGTTTCGGTGAAACCAATGCGTCATGCCATCGGTTTGGCCGATTGGAGCTTGGAGGTCGGTGATGTCGATCCACCTCAACTGAACGGCGTCACTGGCGGTCCACGCAAGGCTGCTCAGTCGGTAGAGCCCCAACCCCACGTCCTGGCCCTCGTCAACGACGCTGAGGCCCGGAACGCCCACGGTACCGTTCAGCAGCGACGTCATGTTCCAGTCGAGGCGGAACGAGACGGTAATGTCGTACGTGGTGAGCAGGGGACGCTGCTGTATGTCCACGACGGGGAAGCCGACGAAACACGATTCGTCGTGGTCCAGATTGCCAAATCGGGGCTCGTAATCGATGTAACAAGCGGAGGGATTGGCCTCGCCGAGCAACGCTAATCGAATGCTCTCGAGCGATTCGATACCGTTAGCGTCGCCGAGCGTGAAAGTGAATTGGTGTTCATGACCTGCGAGCAATCGACCCTGCACGGCATTCAAATCGATGTTGTCCACGTCCACGGTGGTATCGGCTCGCCGCTGCACGCTCAACGTGGCCAAATCGTTGGCTTCCCCAAACGAACCGCCCCCCTGCAGCGGGTTTCCTGCAAGATCCTCGCCTTTGAGAACGACGCTCAGCCGACCTGCGTTGGTACCATCAGGGACGACATTCTCCGAAGACAGCAGCGGCAGGTCCACCTCCAGTTCGTTGACGCCACGGTTCAGACTGACCGATTCCATGCGATATTCTTCCACTTCCATGATGCCGTTGTTGTTCGTGTCGTGAACCTTCTCGAGCCACGTCCAAACCTCCAACAGGCTCGCCAAACCCTCGGGGTCACTGATTTGCAGCCGTAGAGCGATGTCTTTGCCGTACATGGCGACGTGGTCGTCTGCGGGCACCTCTTGTCCAGAATCCAACACCGTCAGCGCGTTTACGCTGGGTTGGACGGTGTCGTACAGCAAGCGTGTCGGGGTGAGAACAACGGTTTGGTCCTCACTCGAAGAAGCGTTGATGCCGACCGGCCCTCGTCGTGAGAGGCTGGGAACCAGTTCGAGGAAGGTGTTGCTGGGCACCTCGTCTTCGAGGGCAGGCGTTGAGGCAAGAACGCTGAACCATCCTCCTGATTCGATCTCAGCCGTCCACGAACGGGACCACACGACCGGTTCTCCCGGCCATTCATCCGGACCACCGGAGAGGTTCTTTGGCGGAACGGCTCGCAGGGTCACTTCCGCCTCGGCTTCGCCGGCTTCCACCCACTGATTGGCAATGCCTTCCATGCGAACCCGCGCCGATGCGAACAGGGTTTCGTTTTGGTCAAGGTGGAACGGCCAAAAGGAATTGGTCCAGTCGTCAATGCGTCGCTGTTGGCTGTCTGTAACCGTGAAATCAACGACTTCAAGGTCGTTTTCCACTTCGTTAAATGCCGTTTTCCGCACGAAGACTTCGGGGCCAACCGCCAGTCCTTCGTCGTCGGAGGCCGTGGTCAACACGTAAAGGTCGTCGATGTCATCGAACAACCACGTGCTCGTGAACGCCCAGTTGACGCTGCACGTGTTCAGCGTGCAGGAAACGGCGGACTGACTGGCATCGAACAGGGCCAAGCCTGCGCCACCCATTTGGCGGAATCGAGGCGAGGTTTGAATGCGGTCCAGTTCAACACGAACAACGGCCTCACCCGGGTCATTGCTCGGTCCAAGAAGGAGCGAAACGGCCGTGATGTCCGGTGCGTTTTCCGACAGATCAAGCGGGTTGAATCGTGTATGATGGGTGGTGAACGAGACGGTTTGACCGGGCAACCAGCGCGTGTATGCAGGCGGGTCCACCGACTCCACCAGCAAGGGCAACGTCGTGGCGTTCATGGCGACACGAAGGCCACCGAACTCAGTCTTGACGTGGAGGGGGACATCGAGAACAGCCCGCGTGTCGGTGCCTGCCGAGGCCGCCTTGGCAGCGTTCAAGGCAGAGGCGTTGACGCGCAGGCTGAGCGTGACGTCGGGCAAGAGGTGCATGAACTGCAACACCTTGACATCGGCTGAGCCCTGAACCTCGACGTCCAGGGTGCAGGTTCGCGCCAGGGCCATGAAGGTCGGATGAACCGTGGAGGAGGAGGGTGCGGGGCACGACGCTGCGGCTTGATGGCTCAACACGCTCAAACCCTCGGTGAGGGTTTGGACGGCACCGCTGATGCGGACCTCGGTGGTGGGTGTGAGGTTGGCGATGGACAACACCACGACGGGAGGAGGGGCGTTTGCCGCGCTGCCTGCGGGCTCAAGCGTGCGGTAGGACAGACGGAGGGTGCTGTTCTCCATCGGTATGCTCGGCGATGGTTCAGCACGGTTCCAAGAAACGTTCGTGCCGTTGTGTTCAACGGACGCAAGGTGGGTGTTCAGCCCGAGGTGGTCCGACATGTCGTCGGGTGGCCACGTCATGACGGAGACGTTGCTCCAGCCCAGGGCAAGGTGGGGCCCGGTGGATGGTGTGACACAGTCCAATTCTGCTTTCGCTCGAACGAAGGTTTCCCCGCCGCTGGCGGCGATGGAAAAGCCGGTTGCGAGTTCGATGCTGCCACCCAGTGAGTGGTTGAGGTAGGTCGTGGCTTGTCGTCCGGGCACGTGAGCGGAGGCCACCACCAGCCCGTTGGTGGTCAACCAGGTGAGGTTGTCACCCACGGTCGTGATGCGATAGCCGTCGTGCGGACAGGCGGCCATGGAGGTCAACGGCAGGGTGAACGTACCTGTGACGCGCAGGGCCCCGTCGCTGTCCATGGCGGCGTTGCTTCCCACGGAACTGTCAACGATGTGCTGCGGTCCAATGTAGGTGGTCCGACCCACTGAGAGGCTGTGAACCAACGGGGTCACGTACGTGTCGTTGGTGGACATTCGAACCCGAACGTGAACGGAGGGATGCTCGAGCGGGTCCAAGGCCAACGGTGCGGGCAGCGAGAGGTTGGTGTGGCCCGGAACGGGTTGCTGATTAGCGTCGAGAACGTCAACCAGCAGTTCCGTCCCGTCGGGTTGTTCGTACCAGCCGTCCAGCCACCCGTAGCCAAACAACGGGTCGGGAGCGATGGAGCGAGAAACCCATGCACCCGAGGCTTCGAAGACATCGATCTCCACACCCGCATCGTCGATGTACCAGCCGTCGCCCTCCACGTAGGTGTCTGAGAAAAAGGAAAACCGAGCTTTGATCGATTGACCGGAGAGGTTGGAGAGGTCGTAGGTCTTCAGCTCAAAGTCACGCTGATTGGAAGAGCCGCAGCCACCGGCCACGCTCGAGCCGTCAATGATGCCGCGGCCAAAAAACGGCGAATTCGTGTTCACCGTGGAAATCTGGTCGTGGAATCCGTCAAGTTGCGGTGGAAGCCACCACCATTGCTGCCCGCCGTCGGTCGAAATGGCCACACCGCCCCCGTCCCAGTTGAATTCCGTGCAAACCCATGAACGGAACGAGAGGCGCGCCGTTGCGTTGTTGGGAACGGTGTACTCCTCGCTGATGAGATGCGTGTAGACGTTGTTCGTGTACTTCGTTGTGAGGTTGATGGCTGCGCCGTTGTTGCCGGAGTGGAAGACGCCGGGGCCCCAACCCGATGTGTTGCGAGTTGAACCGACTTCCCACCCGTCCGGCCACGTGCCGTCGATGGTCCAGCCGGGTGGCGTGGTCATCGAATTCTCAAAGGAACGTTGAGTGATCGAGGCAGGGTTCATCCCGAAATCCGTGGTCCAAGCCCACTGGTTGATCATGGACGCAGAAGGGTCCATCCAACCGCGTTCGTCGCCCGCTTGATTGGTGCTGTTGGTGGAAAAATTAGCGAGTTGCCGTCGATCTTCGTTGACGGTGCCCGGCCGATGGATGACGGCGATGTCGTCAATGGCCACCCCTTCCCAACCCGAAGATGCGAAGCCTCCGTATCCGGTGTGGTGGTTGGTCGTGACTTGGAACTGGAACAGCACGTTGGAGGCGTTGGGATGACCCGATACGCCGCTGGGAAGGTTGTAAGAAATGGGGATCCAACCGAGCGACTCGTCCGTGTAGTAGGTTCCCTGGTAGGCAAACCCGTTACCCGGCATGCCTGGAATGCCTGATACCGGTGCCCACGTCGTTCCGTTGTTGACGCTGACATAGACCAGCAAGTTGTCCGAAAAGGATCCCTCGAGGTCCCAATTGGCCCAAAATTCCAGCCTCATCGGGCCGGTGAATCCGGAAAGATTCGCAGGGAGGTACAACCGCCCGTCAGCGTTGTTCGCATAGTCACCGCTCATGTTACCGTGGAACCAAGCGCCGGCCACATCGCCAAGGTTCGACAGGGTGAAATTGTCGACAAACCAACCGTGGCGAAGCCCCGGTGTGCTCGAGGTATGGAAACAAAACCGAACTTCCAACGTGGCCGAGGATTGAACCACGGTGTCGAGAGCAAAATGAGCCTGTTCCCACCCGGAGGACTGCCCCGCCCACGTGTTGGTCGGTACACCTGCGATGTTCGATGTGTTTCCGTAGCCGCCCGTTGGTACGAGCAGTTGCCAGGTGCTGCCCGGCGTGCGGTGTTCCATCCACGCAGCATCGTCATCCATGAACGACAGCCAATGGTCGACGGTCAGGTTGAACTGATTGACGAAGGCAGGGACCGATTCAGCCGGTGAGGCAAGGCAACCGCTCATGTCGGCTTGAAGCCCGCCGAGACCTTGCGTGGCCATCACGCGTTGACCCACCGTGGCGTTGGTCGGTTCACCTTGTTGCGCGGTCGAAGCATTGAGGGGCACCACGTTCCAAGCGTTGTGGTTGGCCCCTTGACCGACCCAATCGGGGAGGGTTTCGATGAGGGTTTCAAAATCCGTTAAGGTGGCCAGGGTTGATTTTGTTGCGAGGCTCAGTTGACCCCCGTGGCCGATTCCTTGCGTGCCCTGGTGCGTTCCGTTCCAACCCGTGTTGGCGTCAATGCCGAAGCGGGCGCTGGTATCCGGTGCTTCAGTCCACATGGGCGTGACATCGATTTGACCTCCAGAGAAGGTTCGGTTGTACGGGATGCTGAGCACCCCGGTGCTGGTGGTGTTGACGCCCGCTTCACCGGCCTGCGGCGTGTAGTACGTTGAGCGAGCCGGGGTGACATTGAGCGATTCAAGGGGCTCGACCACCGGTTGCATCAACACGAGGAGCATGAGCACCGTCATTCCAACGGCTGCAATGCTCGGTGAGCGCACGCCGGCCTTGCCATTGGAAACGGTCATGCCAAATCACCTCGCTTTGCGAGGTGGGGTCGTTCAATATGAAGGGGTGTCATCCCTGCGTCGCGGGGAACGCTCACAACTTGAGAGCGGAAGAGGATTCAAATCCCGTCACCTCCACGTCCACTTCATGACCCCTGTTCGGGATCTCAACGGCGGACAAGCCCAAGAGATCGAAGAGCAGTTGTTCACCACGCACCGGCAACAATTGCCGCGCCACGTGCCGGTTCCACTTCCTCGCCAAGATTTTTGGGAAATGGTCCGAGCCTTGCTTTCCAGCTTGGATTTGGAAATCCAGGAGATGGTGCGCAAGGGTTCCATTGACATGCGCCTGCAAAACTTGCAAAAAAGGCAAACCAACATCCGCCGAATTGCCTCTGAACTTGCACGGAAACGCATGGTGGCCATGATGCAACATGCGGCGAGTCAGGCCCTCCGGAGCGGTGTGAACCCCGGCATGGGTCAAGAGTTACCTTCCTTGGACTGGCAGCGCCACGATCCTGCAGAAAAGGCGTTTTACCACGCCCTTCAACTCAACGTGGACCGATTCAAGAAAGAAATTGACTGGCAGGGCATGCAGCAAGGCCTGCTCGGAGAGATCATGATGCAGCCGCCGACCCACGCTCCCGGCACCATGCAGCTCGACGCCTTTGTTGGCGAGGGCACCCTGACCGCCGGCCCACCGCCGGATTTGGCCTTTGAGGACACGATGGAACCGCTGCCTCAAGCCGAAGAAGATGCAGAAGAACGCTGGATGGACGATGCCCCGTGGGCTGATGAAGAAGCCTACTTGCTGGCCGACATGCAAAAGCAGGCGCCGGCCGAACCGTCTTCCCCAACGCCCACCACATCTCCCACAGATCATTCCGAGGCGATTTCCGATTCAATAGCAGCCAACAAGCACGGTGCAGCCATGGAGCTGGCGCCGTCAAAAGAGCCGCTGGCTACGATTCAAGATGAGCCTCTCGCCACCGAAGCAGGTGAACCAAAGTCGGCTGCGGATGAAGATGCGGGCAACCAGCAGGAAAACATCCGCGTGCGAATTCTCGAGACGCTCCCCGAACCGGTGATGGACGCCAGCGGTCAACCGCTCACGCTTGAGGCCGGTGACGTGCATTTCCTCGATGAAGGAACGGCAACCTGGCTCACCGACGCAGGCGTAGCGGAACGGGCTGAGCTTTGACCGGTTCTGCTCGCCACTCGGAATCACAACGAACGGTTGAAGCGCAAGACGTTGCCTGTCTCCGTTGAAAGACAAGCGACTCCAAGCGGTGACAAAACAAACGCTACGCAGGCCGTGTTGCAATCACCCCGGCGGGGCTCACTTGTCAACTGTGTTCAGTTGATGTTTCTCATCGAGATCTCGATGCTGACGGTGTCAGGGATGGGAATCTTGGTCACCGAGCGAAGGGCGGTTTGGTCCTTGGCCGTTGAGATGTCCATCTCGAGCAAGCGCTTGTGGATGCGCATCTCCCAGTGGTCGTAGGTCTCGCTGCCTTCACCGTCGGGTGCCTTGCGAACGGGCACAACGAGTCGGCGGGTGGGCAGGGGAATTGGACCACGGAGGTTGATACCGCCGCTGTCGCAGATGGTCTTGATTTGGCTGGCAACGTCATCGATGTCCTTGTGGTTCTCACCGGTCAACTTGATGACAGTCACAGCAACCATTCAATCCACTCCTCGCATCAATCGTTTCGTGAGCGAACTCACTTCTTCTCGATCTTCAGGCAAACGCCAGCAGCCACGGTCTTGCCCATGTCGCGGATAGCGAAGCGGGAAAGCTCAGGGAAGGTGTCCATTTGCTCGATGGCCATGGGCTTGGTTGGCTGGAAGCGGATGAGACAAGCGTCGCCGGTCTTGAGGAAGGAAGGGTTGGCTTCCTTGCCGGACTTGTTGGTCTTCTCCAAGAGTTCCATGAACTTCACAGCGACTTGAGCGGTGTGAGCGTGGAACACAGGGGTGTAGCCAACGGAAACGGCCTTGGGGATGTCCATGAGCTGGATTTGTCCCACGAAGGTCTCGTCGTGTCGCACGAAGGTTGGTTCGCTGTCGGAGTATCCGGCAACGTCGCCACGGCGGATGTCGGTGGAGGCGAGGCCACGGACGTTGAAACCAACGTTGTCGCCTGGCTCGGCCTTGTCGACCATGGTGTGGTGCATCTCGATGGACTTCACTTCACCGCCCTTTGCAGAGGGGTTGAAGACCACGTTCTTGCCAACGTTGAGCGTACCGGTTTCGATCTTGCCGACGGGCACGGTACCGATACCGGAGATCTTGTAGACATCCTGAATGGGCAAGCGGAGAGGCTTGTCGGATGGCTTGTCGGGCATGGGCGTGGCGTTGATGGCCTCAAAGAGGGTTGGGCCGTTGTACCAGGGGCACTTGTCCGACTTGTTGTACACGTTGTCGCCGTTGAGGGACGAGGCAGGGATCATGGGGACGTCGTCCGGCTTGAAACCGGCCATCTTGAGGAGGCCCGAGACTTCAGCGCAGGCAGCCTTGTACTTCTCTTCGGTCCAGTCGACACCGGAGATGTCCATCTTGTTGACGTGGACGATGAGGCCCTTGACACCCAACACCTTGGCCAAGAAAGCGTGCTCCTTGGTCTGGGCGTTGACACCGTCGTTGGCAGCGCAGAGCAGAACGGCGGTGTCAGCTTGGGAAGCACCGGTGATCATGTTCTTGACGAAGTCGCGGTGGCCTGGTGCATCGATGATGGTCCAGTAGTAGTCGGGGGTGAAGAACTCCTTGTGAGCGACGTCGATGGTGATACCACGTTCGCGCTCTTCCTTGAGTCCGTCCATGACGTACGCAAGTCCGAAACCGGCCTTACCGGATTCAGCGGCGAGTTTCTCGTTCTTCTCAATCACGTGCTCTTCGATGTGGCCCGAGTCGAGGAGGAGACGTCCAACGGTGGTGGACTTTCCGTGGTCGACGTGACCGATAAACACGATGTTGCGGTGTGGCTTGCTTCTGTCTTCCCATTGTGATGGCATGGTAATCGCTCCTTAGCAAGCGCTCCGACAATTATCCCCTATATCAAGAGCGCGACGCGCTTTGAGCCGTCAATTCACCACGCATTCGCCGTTTTGGGCTCATTGCGTGTCAAGGATTTCACCGGACGACCCAATCTTGTAGAGACGAAGGGTGCTGGTCGCACCCCGCATGGCCAGCGGGCTTCCTGAAATGGCCACCACGCGGTCACCGGGTTGAATTCGGCCCTGAAGAACGAGTTGGTCCACCGCCTCACGCATCGTTTTCGAGCCGCGATCGTGCTCTTTGCACAACACAGCGTCCACGCCGGGAAGCAGGCAGGTTCGTCGAAGGGCTCGCAAGCGATCTGAAACCGCCGTGACGGGGATGGAGGGACGGTAGCCCGAGACCAAACGGGGTGATGTCCCGTGTTCGGTGGCGACCACGATTCGCGCCGCCTCGGCCTCTCGTGCCAGTTCAACGCCCGCGTGCGCCACCGCTCTCGTCGAACGGAAGCGGGCCAAGGCAGTCGGGCGAAGTTCATGTGCTGCGAGACCGTCTTCCGTCGCCGTTGCAATTCGAGCCATGGTTTGCACCGTCTCGAGCGGGTACTTGCCCGTGGCCGTTTCGCCCGACAACATCACCCCGGTGGCGCCGTGGCGGATGGCGGTGGAGACATCGCTGACCTCTGCCCGTGTGGGGCGGGGCTGGAAGGTCATGGAGTCGAGCATCTGCGTGGCGACGACCACCGGCATGCCACGTTCGAGCGCCTTGTCGATGATGACCTGCTGGGCCACGGGGACGTTCTCCAGGGGAATCTCAACACCCAGGTCTCCCCTGGCGACCATGACGGCGTCGGCCACATCGAGAATGCTGTCGAGGTTCTCCAGTGCCACGGGATGTTCGATTTTCGCCACGATGGGGACGTGCATGGAAGCCGCTCGCACCGCTGCCTTGGCGGGCGCCAAATCTTCAGCGGTCCTGACGTAGCTGACGGCGATGTAATCCGCGCCGTTTTCCAAGGCGTGCTGGAGGGCCGCCTCGTCTTTTTCTCCGATGGCAGGAAGGTCGACGAGCGTGCCCGGCACGTTGAGTCCTTTTCGACTGCTGATGGGTCCGCCGTCCACCACCCGACAGCGCACGGCACCCCCGGCCTTTCCTTCGGTGGAAAGCACCGTAAGGCGAATCAAACCGTCTGCCAGCAAAATGGGGTCGCCGGTCTTGAGTTCGGCCGAAAGCCCTGCGTATTCAACGGGAAAATCCGTCCCGTTGGTGGTTTCTGCGCTGTTTTGGCCGCACAGCAGGGTGATCTCGCTGCCCTCGTCCAACATTTGAACCTCGGGAAACGTCCCCAAGCGAAGTTTTGGCCCGGGCAGATCAGCGAGGATGCACGTGGGACGGCCGAGTTCATCCTCGATGTCGCGAAGGCGACGATAGAGGTCGGTTTTGTCCTCGGGTTCGCCGTGGGAGTAGTTGAACCGACAGACGTCAACGCCCGCTTCCATGAGCGCCATGAGCGTCGCTCGGTCGTCGCAAGCAGGCCCGATGGTCGCCACGATTCGCGTGCGTCGCATCGTGGTCACCTTCACTTGTAGTAGAGGCGAATCACGAACCGGTCGATGTTGAAGTCGTTGACGCGGTCGTTCTGAATCGTCATGGTCCACTGGCCTTCGCCGTAGGTGGATTCCGTGTCGGAAAACATGTAGCCGGACAGTTTCAGATGAATGCAGTCCTGGTCGTCGTCGCAGTCTCCGTCATCGCGAGACTCGACATCGGTGGACGTGGTGTTGGATGCCTCCTCGTCCTCCTCGTTGTAGGCGTGAATGTTGAGTTCCGCACGACAGTTGTTGGCACCTGGGAGGGAGGTGCAATCGCCGTCTTCCTTGGGGTACTCCAGCTCCATTTGGGCCTTCACGATGGTGTTTCCTGCCTCCTTGTTGTAGTGAATAACGGCGTCAAAATCCAGTTCGGCAGGATTGCCGCTGTTGTTGCCCCCGATTTCGAAATCGTCCCAGTAGCCGGCATAACTGACGTAGACTCGGATGGTGGCGCTGTCGGTCATTTCGACGTTGTTGGTGACGGTCAAACCGATTTCGTATTCACCGGGTGCGACGTTGTTCCAGTCCACGGTCGAGCCGACGAGGTCGTCATCGTTCTCCGGATCCCCGTCGTTGTCTTTGTCCTCGGTGAGGTCCAGGTCCCACGTGTAGCCGTCCTCGGGAATGTACTGCGAGGACGTGTCGCCGGGCGTGGAATCCGATGCGTCGAGCTGAACGGTCGTTGTTTCCGTGATGCTTCGGTCGGTCATGGTCTTCTCTCGAGCACAAATCCAAACGAGGATGTTTCGCGTTTCGGTGATTTCCTCATCCTCGCAGTCCTCGTCGTCTGCGTATTGGGTGATCTCCGCCGTCGGTGGTTCCGCACTCTCCGCGTACACGGTGACGTCTCGGGTCTGTTCCGAGGTTGATGTCCCGTCGGAAACTTCCAAGGTCACCTTGTAGGTCTTGGCTTCGTCAAAGGACCAGGTGGCCGTCAACCCCGTAGCGTCAATGTCAATCGTGCCTTCCGTGTCAAAGTTCCAGCGATAGGTCAACGAGCCGTCGTTGGGCGTTGAGCTTGAAGCATCAAAACTGACGGTGGTGCCGGCCTTGATGTTCTTGCTCGGACTGAAACTGAACACCGCCAACACTTCAGCGTCCTCGCTGCTTGAACCGTTCTCAAAGATGCAGCCGGCAAGCGAAGAGCACAGCATCAGCCCCACCACCATGAGGGTTCGTGAATGGCGTCCCATGGTGGTGTGTGGTGGCTCGTTCATCAAAAGGGCTTCCTCGTACGGCCTGTCTAAAACGAGAACAAACTCGTTTGTTTGTTCCCCGCCATGAGGTCCTTTGCCTCCCAGCCGAAGGCCTCCGTGATTCGCCCCACGGCTGCTGCCAGTCGCTCGGCGTAAAATCGCCCGTCGTACGTAACCCTGCTCTGCTCTTCCTCGGTGTCCGGCCAGTGGACCGCTGCCATCGGTGGTTTGCTGGCGTCCGTCACCACATAGGACACCTTCATGCCCGTGGTAAAGCCGAGGCCGCGCTCGATGCGCTGTTTGGCGACGCGCACCTGTACCATGCTGTCGGGTTTGCTGTAGTCTTTGGTGAAATCCACGTCCGCAGCGGTCTTGACCGGTGTTCGGACGACCCGTCCCTTGCAGGATTTTGCAAGCACGACCTCGCTGGCTGGAACCCTGCACGACCTGAGCGCTTCAACCCGCTGTTTGGCGTAGGCCACCAGTTCGTCGCCCTGGTCGGCCAGCGTGTAGCGGAAAATCTCCTTCATGGTCGTGGTGAGATAGCTGAAGGAATCCGTGCGTTGCGTCTCGTACCCTCGGACGAGCATCTCGTGAGACGGCCAGACGACCTGGCCGATGTAGCGCTTTTTTGCGCCGTGGCTGAAAAAGACCGAGAGGCCTTTCTCGAACTCGAGAACGGCCGAATCACGGCTGTATTTTTTGGCAAGCCCCGTTCCAAACTCAACCATGCTGCTGCAGGCTGCCTGGTAAGCGTTGACGGTCGCCAAGGCAGCTTCATCCCCCTCGTCGGCGAGGGTTTGGAGTTCATCGGAGACTTGGCGTGGGGCATCGGCGTCCACCGGCGACCGCACGAAAATCGAGTCGGTGTCGGAATAGACCACCCCGTGACCTTCGGCTTCAACGGCGGCGATGATGCCCTTGATGTTTTGACGAGCCCAAGCCGTGATGGAAGAGCCCAAATCCCGATGTGTAAAGCGGTAGAAGCCACTTGCGAAGACGCCATAGAAGGAGTTCATCAAGATCTTCACGGCGTACTGCATGGCGTCGTGGAAGGCTTCAGCGGTTTCATCACCGTTGCTTTTCGCTTCTTTGATGGCGGCTTTGTGCTCGTCGCGCTGTGCCATCAAGTCTTCAAGCAGGGCTGGCACCATGCCTTTGCGGTCATCGGCCAGCCGAAACTTGCTCTCAATGGGCGAGATGTGGTACCTTCCTTCTTCGGGAGCGGGTTGAGCCGGGTCAATGCGCGTGGTGTAACAGATGTTGTGGCCAATCATGATGGAGGGGTACATGCTCTTGAAATCGAGCACGGCAATCCAGGGGTGGAGCCCTGCTTCCACATCGTGCACGTAGCCGCCCGTGATCTGGCCTTCTTTAGCCTCGGCCGAACCGGTGAGCGGGACGGCCACGTGTTGGACATCCGCAAGCCGAATGACAAGCGAATCGATGAGTTGGCTGGTGCTGCCGTTGGCTGCGGTTTCAAACGGCACTTTCGCAACGGCTGCGACCGCCTCTTTCCGTCGCACGGCTTGAATGGCTCCGAGAATATCGAGGGGCAGTTCAGCATCTCGGACGCAATAGGCCATGACCTCGTCGGGGCGGTCGGCCCACTCTTGGTCCATGTTTGAAGCGTCCACGTCCATCTTGTGCTTGTCCTCGTCATCGGGGAAGAGGAGGGAGGCAACGAACGAGAGGGTCTCGCGACGGGGGCGAAGTGCCTGCCGCGCTTGCCACCAAGCGTCCATCACCACGCGCCCCGAGAGGTTCCATGCACGATTGCTCTGACGTTTGGGAACCAACGCGTCTCGGTTACGCTTGAGTTCGGTTTCCAGCCGAGGGGCACGCCCCCAACCAAACAAATTCGCAGTGCCTTCCCAACCACGCCCACGCTGAAGCACGCCCGTTCGGTCTGCCAGACGAGGGAGGTCAAAATTGTCGATGTTGTAGCCGGTGATGATGTCAGGGTCGGTGGCCTGCACCGTGGCGGTCAGTCCTTCCAGGATCTCGGCCTCGGACCCCCGATACTGGAACACCTCGCGCTTACCTGTCGCAAGATCTTCAACGCATGCAGCGGCGCACAGCACCGTCTCGTGCTCGATGCTGGTCTCAAGGTCAAAGGAAAACACGGTGTAGGGGACCTGGAAGGGTTCGGTCGACCGGACGTTGTCCACCTCACAGCGCACCGTCAGGTCAACAGCGTAGCGGCCGCCACCCCCTGCTTCGATGATTTCGGGCTTGAGGACGGGCCCCCCAGCGCCCCGCTCGTCCACCACGTCCCCGGTGAAGGCAACGTGCATGCCAACGTCGCCGTCCAAGAACAGCCGGTTGACGAAGGGGATGTCGCCCGAGAAGATCTGCCAGGAGCGGGTTTTGAGCAGCTTCCTCAGGGCCGGCACGTGGAACGGCTGCTCGACTTCGATGGTCCACACCGGCCGGTCGCCCAACTGGGTCCACTTGACCACCGGCCCGGTGACGCTCACAACGTGTTCCATGGCGCGAACGTGCGCCAGACGATCCTCAACGAACGTCGGAACAGGTTGATCGGCATCCCATGAACCGATGGGTGCGATTTCAAACGACGGGCGCAAGCCATGAACGAGGAGGCAAATCGAACGGCCATCATCGCATCGGCCGAAGAGTTCCACCACGGTGCTGGGTTGCGTGCCGCCATCGGTGTGGGTTGAGGATGAGCGGTATCGGCCGCTGACAATCCCCATGCGCCCGTCCATAGTACGACCCCGTCAGAATTCACCGTTCCGCCCCATTAGAACCCATCTGCTGTCCAACATGGGCAAATCAAGAAGAAACCGCATGAAATGAGAGAGGAACCCTTGAAAGCCTCATTCCAATGGCTCATTTTGACAGGAGCGATGCTGCATGGATGAATCGTTTGATTGGGACAGCCTGACCTTTTCGTTGACGCCAACCGAGACCATGTACCTCACCACCACCACCGCCAACGACCCGTGGATGCCCGGTGATTTGCGTCCGTACGGTGACATTCCCATGTCCCCCGCTGCAGGCGTGCTCAACTACGGGCAGGGCCTCTTTGAAGGCATGAAGGCCTACCGTACGTCCAAGGGTCGAATCGTGTTCTTCCGACCGGAGGAAAACGCTCGTCGAATGCAGCGAGGTGCAGACCGGTTGAAGATGCCACCCGTGCCCGAATCCATCTTCGTCGACGCGGTTGAGCAAGTGGTTGAAGCCAACAAGCACTGGGTCCCCCCCACCGGGAAAGGCGCCATGTACGTTCGACCGTTGCTGATGGGAAGCGGCCCCGTGTTGGGCGTATCACCCGCACCCTCGTACACGTTCCTCATCTACGTCACGCCGGTTGGACCGTACTTCAAGGGCGGCATGAGCGCCATTGACCTCTTGATCTCTGAGCACCACCACCGTGCTGCCCCCGGCGGCTCGGGCGGTGTCAAAGCCATCGGAAACTACGCTCCCGGCATGAAGCCCAGCAAGGAAGCGAAAGCCAAAGGGTACGCAGAGGTGATTTACCTGGATGCAGAGACGCACACGGACATCGAAGAAGTGGGCGCTGCCAATTTCTTCTGCATCAAGGACAAGGTGCTCTACACCCCCGAATTGACCGGTACCATCCTTCCCGGCATCACGAGAGACTCCATCATCCAACTTGCACGCCACATGGGCTACGAAGTGGTCGAAGGCAAGGTTGCTGCCGACTTTGCCATGGAGGCCGACGAAGCGTTTTGCTGCGGCACGGCCGCTGTGATTTCTCCCATCGGCTCCATCACGCACGACTCGAAAAAGAAAGTGTACGGCGACGGCACCCCGGGCGACATCACCGTCCAACTTTACGATGCCCTGACGGGGATCCAAAACGAATCGGAAGAGGACGTCTTTGGCTGGCTTCACCCGTTGCCTTGACGGCCCGAGCGAGCCATCCCCGCCAGCGCCAGAACACCCAGCGTGGCCACCATCGAGAGCGATGGCGTGTCGACGGAGACCGGTTGTTCTTCCTCCGTGGTTTCGTTGAGGGGCGCAGCGGGCTCGACGGTGATTTGACCCACCATTCCAGCCGAGGCATGCGGTTCGCAGACAAACTCGTAGGTGCCGTTGGTGCCGCGTTCGAACGTGAAACTGTAGTCCACGTTTCGCTCGGGGTCGCCCGAATCAAACACGCCGTTGTTTTCCACGGCATTGTGGGGGAGTGCTTGACCGCTCCAAAAGAAACGGACGGTATCGCCCTCGGTGATGGTCACCGACGACGGCGAGAATCGAAGGTTCGTGCTGTCGACCGAGACGACCACCGTCTCGGGTTCGTCCTCCTGTGCGGTGAGATCGCCCTGCAGTCCGCCAAAGCAAAACAGCATGGCAGCGAGCACGATCAGGGGACGCATGTTCAGAAATGACCCTCAAAGGTTATCAATTTCTGTTTTGAAATTCAACGCTTTTTGAAGCTCTTTCGCTTTTTGAAACTGCTTCGCTGTTGGGTGTTTTTCCGCTGGGAGCGGGCGCGACGATCGCCTGCTTTCGGACCTCGAGCGGTTTCCTGCACGGCAGCTTGGCGCTGGTTGCGCTGCATTTCACGCCACTGACCCCCAATGAGCTGGAGCAGTTCTTCCTTGCTTCCCGCACCGATGGACGCTTTCGCACCGGAAGAGGACACCCAAAGACGCCCTTCACGGCCGTGAGGGCGAGAGGGGTGCGAGGTGTGTTCCTCACGCTTGATCTTTCGAAGGCCGACGGCACGGGCGGCGTTGAACAGACCCTCGAGATCGGGCTTGAGCACCGAGGCGTCTTTTGGAACACGGCGACCTGAACGGCGGGAGCGCTTCATGTCGAAGTAGCCCGGCCAAACGCAAAGTCGGTCGGGGTTGTGGTCCATGGTCTCGCCTCATGGGCTGGTGACGACGTGCTTTCTTCAAGCCGTCGCTCGAGTTCACTCGAGAAGAACACCGTTGATGACGCCGTCTTTACCGGGACGGGACGTGATGCGGACACGGCCTTTGTCCGTCTCAATGACGGCGCCCTTGACGAGGATGTTTCGACGAACGTAGTTGGGGTCGGATGCGTTCTCGACCACGCTGTGGATGGAACCCAGGGTCGTTTTACCGGTCTTTGGGTTGTTGATGCTGACCTGGTTGGCGGCCATCACGCGAACCATGGTGTTGCCACCGGTCTTGCGGTAGATTTTGCGCTTGGGCTCGCCAACGAGGGCGAATTGCTTCTCCGTGGAGATTTCGGTGGCCCGCTTGCCGCGTGCCTGAACCTTTCGTCCACCGGATGGTTTGCGTCGTGAAATTCCGTGCCATTGAGCCATAGGGATGCCTCCTGCGTCGCCACCCACCGGCACGGGCTATATGAAAGCAACCCTCACGCACAGGAGACCTCAATTTTGGACAGTTCTTCGCCGTCCGGACCCGTGAGCCTTGCCACAACCCTGTCGCCGGGATGCAACTGACCCACGCCTTGAGGTGTACCGGTGAACAACACATCGCCCGTGGCGACCGGCGCCCACGGTAGCAGAGCGTCGATTTGCTGACGCGGTGTGACCGACATCTCGGAAAGCGGTGAAGACTGACGTTCCTCGCCGTTGACCGACAGGAACAGGTGAAGCCCTTGTTCGGGGGCGACGAGGTCGTCCCATGTCCCCGACCATGCCGACCACGAACCAACGACGGCGCTTGAGCGGAAGCACTTGCCTTTGGCCCACGGAAGTTGATCCGCTCTCAATTCGCTTTGCGTGGCCCGGTCGGTCAAATCGAGGCCAACAGCGAGCGCCACGGGTTCCATCGCTTCGTTAAGCTGAACCACGCATTCCACCTCGTGATGAACTTCCCCGGGGTGTGTTGAGACCGGCAGCGGACCTTCGTGATGGAGGCAACCGCTGGGTTTGACGAAGAAAATCGGCGCTGCCACCGGCTCGTTGCCGAGTTCAACGGCGTGCTTGACAAAGGTTCGGATGGTGCACCACATGGTCATGGGCCGGTGATGTTCCCGCAGTTCATCAATGCCGCGATGCCCAAGGATGATAGCCCTCGCACCCTCCGTCTCAGCATGGCCACGGAATGGAGTCTGCGCAAGCGACGACCTGTCCGCAGGAAACACATCGCTCCACTTCTCAAGCGACTTGAGAGTGACTTGGACATCGACCTCAACGTGGACGGGGCCTTTCTGGAAATGGCCGAATACGGTCCGTGGACCATGGTGTTCGTCGACCGAACCCCGCTGGTGATTGAACTTCATGACGATGAGGATGAGCGTTGCGTGTTCTTGACGCTCCGCGGTTTTTTAGCGCACATGGACGCCCTCAAGTGGGTGGAAGTTGACCACGGTGCGATTCCGTTCTTGATGAACGGAGCCGACTGCATGGTGGCCGGCGTTCACGGAGCGGAACCCTCCGTCAAAGCGGGCGACCTGGTTTGGATTCGAGACATGACCCACAAGCGCCCCCTTGCGTTGGGTTGGGCGGTGGACGACGGTGCGGCCATGGTGGACAGCACCAAGGGCAAGGGCATCAAAACCGTGCACTGGGTCGGCGATGAACTCTGGGAAATGGAATGAAAGGAACCCAAATAAGGGAGCCGCTCCCGTTGGATTCCATGAAGCACTGCAAGACGCTCCTCGTCATCGCCGGATTGTTGATGATGTCAACGGCTGCTCACGCAGGATCGGCCACCGGCGGCGAAGACATCAACCCCGGCAGTGACGTCCCCTTTACGGTTCAAGAACGGACTGCGCCATCTCAGGACGGGCAAGATTGGTCACTGTCCGTCGTGCTTGACCAGGACGCACTTGACAACGGTACAACGCTCGCTATCACCACGCAAATCTGCCTCAACAACGGGGTGTGCGACCCACCCGTCGCACAGGACGTCACCGTCAGCGAAGACGGCAGCACCTTCTCGATGGAACTCGAGCCACCCGCTGACCACTCCTACGTCAACTGGCGGGTCAAGGCAACGTACAGCGACGATTCAACGGAGAACTTCCCGCAAGGCGACTGGTACAAGACCTGGTCCACCTGCTACTACGACGATGGTTCCTACGGGGGCATCCATGCCGACGGCGATGGCTGCGACGTGCCAGGCTCAGGAGCGTCGTCCGAAGGCTTCCTTCCAAGTGCTGGTGTCCTGATGGCGATCACGGCCCTCGCTGGAGCTGGCTTCGTGGCTGCTCGCCGCTCATGATTCAGCCGCGCAGACGGTGTTCCACCAGGCGTTCAACGAAACGGCGTTGCTCAGCGGTCCATGCCGTGAGCAAAACGGAAACGCTGGTTCGTGCTTCATCCAAGTTGCCCTCTGTGAACCCCGGGCCGGTCAAGTCGCTCGCCACCAGCGGCAGGTGCGTTCCTGTCAGAGTGAAGCGGCAACCGTTCGCCTCAGCAACGGCATGACCACCGTGAAAATCCAATCTTGAGCCGTCAAGATTACCCTCCAACCCACCGGCTTTGAGGTACCGATGAAGGGCGGAAAGCAGGGCTGCACCGTCGCTTTTCTGACCGTCGTCCACGCCGCCGTAGGCAGCGAGGAAATCCAGCTCGGTGTCGTTCTGTTCCATCAAATGGTCGAGCCCACGGCCGTCGCTGCTCATCAGCCCAACTCCTCAACCGAAAGGCTCGTCCAACCGATCAAACGCCCGTCAGTAGCATCGGCCAGCAACGAAAACGAACGGTCAATTTCTCGGACGTACTCCTCCCCCTCCACCGTGACTTCAACCGTTTCAACCCACGACCGTTGCAGATCGACGGTGGTGGCGCCCGACGTGTCGAGCAGGTCGCTGAAATCAATGCCGAACCCGGTGCCGGGAACCACCACGAGGTAGCCCACGCGCGTCGAATCGTGCAGGCCGCTGCCGGTGAACAGCGCATTCGGCCCGGTCAGGTCGGGGTAGCGTTGGTCGTCCATCAACCTCGCTTCCAGGTCGTGAAGAGGCAGCGCCTCGGGGATGGAGTCCCGGTTGTGCGTGATGGAATCGTCAAAGGTCCCCTTGGCAATGAACTCGCAGGTCAACGCATCATCGCTGCCGGATACGGCAAATTTCAGCCACCCTGCCGTGGTGTCCGAATCCACCCACGAAAGGTTCCATTCGGTGCTGGTTCCATTTTGTTCGTTCACGGCACGCCACACGTAGCCGTCGTTTTCCAAGGCCGTCACGGCGCCGGACGCCACGCCGTTGAATTCGCTGATGCAGGTCATGGCTTGGTCGAGCGGGTGTGTTCGCTGCGTGGAGTTGTCGGGGAGGTGTGTACCGTCAACGCCCCAATCCACCAGGTCATCGCTGTCGGGGTTCAAATCGTTGGCTTGCGGTCGATTGTCGTAGGTTTTGCCGAGCTCAATGGCTTTGATGCCGCGAGTGAGGGTGGTGCGTTCAAAGGTGTGATGCAACTCAAGTTCTCCCTCAGGAAGCACGGCGTCAACACCCCGCTGCTGCCAAGCCGAACAACTGCTCTGGGAAGCCTCGCTGCTGCTGATGGCGACATCGACCGTTTGGCGTGCCGCCCAAGGGCTGTCCGCATCCAGCCATATCGTCATCGAAGCATAGCCGAGGCAGAAATCTCGAACGTCTTGGTGGCTGGCGGTCACCTTCCACATGTTCGTGGACCCGACTTTTTCCGAGCCGATGACACGCCACTCCCAACCCGAACTCGTGCCGGTGGCGTCCTTGGTGATGTAGGCGTTTCCAAAGAAATCGGCGAGTTCAATCGGTGCGATGACCATGCCCAATCCCGGAGAGAGTTCCTCCAAACCACCCAAAAGACCGCCCACGCCGTACGTGAAGGCCGTGCCTTCGTAGGCGGATCCTGAAAGGGTGGCTGAGAAATCCAGCTCGGTGGCCAGGACCACCTGTTCGCGAAGTTCCTTCCACTTGGTGAGTTTCAGGTCGGCCTGCCCCGTGGTGGAATCGATGGTCGTGTCCGAGCACTTGCCGAGGAACTCGTTGTGTCCCGAGACGTCAAACTGCGAAAACGACATGTCGTTCACACTCTCAACCCCCAACCACGACATGCCTTGACCGCCTCGAATCTTCACGGCACCCAAACGGTCGTCACTGGATTGCGTGCTCAACTCCAAACCGGTCCCCTCGGTGATGGACACCGTGCTCCCGCCTTGGAAACTCAGCCGAATCTTGCAGTAATCGGGAGGGTCTTCCAGGCGGTCCGTTACGAGCTCGACGTACTCTTCGGAAGCGAGGAAACTGCCCTCCGTGATCATGTAGCCCATGGAGTCGCCGTAGCGAAGGGAGTCTGCCGTGAAAGGTTCGAGTTGGTTGTTCACGTAGTACCATCCGCCGGCACCGAGCAAGATCAACGTCAGCATGACGGCGATGGCCTGCGGGCGGCGCACCATCTCCATCAGCGTCAACGGTGAGGCTTCAGCGTTGGATTTGGGTAGAGGTGGCGAGGCGCTGGTGGACGTTGGAAGCGGAACGGCTTCCGCCTCTTCGGTTTCAGCCTCCTCCTCGTCGAGGATCAAATCGGCCTCGAGAATTTCCGCCTCCAAGACGTCGTCATCGGCCGACGAGGAAGTTGAAGGAAGCGGGACGGAACTCGTTTCTTCGTCCTCAAGCGACAACATCACCGGTTCGTCCGATTCAACGCCGGTCTCGGGCTCACCCTCGTCGTTGCCCGCTTCACTTGCAACCGGCTGGAAGGTCGCAGTCTTCTCATCGTAGACCTCAATGCCAAGGGTTTCCCTGTCAACGCCTGCCTCGAGAAGACGGTTCAACAATTCTGCTTTTTTCCCGCTTGCAGAAACGTCGTTGAGGACGCACAGAGCCTTGAGTTTCGCCACCGTCAACGTGGTGGTTGGCTCGTCTCCCATGGGCATTCCTCAACAAACCGTGGGCACGGTGCCTTTCAAGGGTGGCGCTGATTTGAAGCACATTCGCATCAAAATCGTATGCTGTGGCGCTGTTCATCCCTCGTGGGGTACGTAAGCACCCTCAGCGTTCTGCACGTAGACGGTTTGGTCGTAGGAACCATCGGGCAGTTTACGGAAGAAATAGCCGTTTTCGGCGGGTTCAAACGTTCCTTCGTCCGCTGTTGGTGCTGCCGCAGGCTCAGCCGCAGGTGCTTCGGCTGGTGCTGCTTCAGCGGGCGGAGCGCCCGGAGGACCCGCTGGACCGGTCTGGCCTGTTGGCGGAGCGCCGGGCGGGCCGGTTGGCCC
>CAXGZM010000012.1:0-21330 GCA_964014165.1 uncultured euryarchaeote
CCTTTGAGTTTGATTTCCTTCACCGCCGAGATGGTGTCCGCTGTTTCGCCCGACTGCGAAACAGCGAGGTAAATCGCTTTTGGATTGATGACCGTGTCGTTGTTGCGGAATTCGCTTGAGATGTGAGCCACAGCGGGGATGCGCCCCATTTTCTCAATCAGCATTTGGCCGATTTCCGCCGCATAGGCTGCCGTGCCGCACCCGAGCAGGCGAACGTGCGGCGCCTGCACCAGCGCGCTGTGGTCAAGCCCCATACCGCCGAGGCGCCCGGTCCCCATGTCCCGGTCAACCCGTCCGGAAATGCACTGTCGGAGCGCATCGGGCTGTTCGTAGATTTCCTTGTACATGTAGTGCGGTGCATCACCGAGTTCCGCCTCACCCCACGCATCTTCAAGCACCGTGATGCTTGGCTCAACGCTGTGCCCTTTTATCGACGTGATGCTGAACGAATCGCGGTGGATGACGGCCACGTCACCGTCCTCAAGGTAGACCACGCGCTGGGTGTGCGCGGTCAACGGGTGAGGATCGCTTGACACGAAGGTTTCATCGTCGCCCTGGCCGATGATGAGCGGGGAGCCGTTTCGGGCGCAGATCAGCATGTCATGGTCCTTGAAAAGGATGCAAAGGCCCCACGTGCCACGCAATCGCCGAAGGGTGGACTGGACCGCTTTCAGTGGCGATGCGCCCTTGTCGAGCGCAAGGGCGATCATTTGAGCGATGACTTCGGAGTCGGTTTCGCTGACGCACGTGATGCCTCGTGCTTCCAAGCCCTTGCGAAGTTGCTGGAAATTCTCGATGATGCCGTTGTGAACAAGGTGGACCTTGCCGTTGTCCGAAGCATGCGGATGCGTGTTGACCTGCGTTACACCGCCGTGGGTGGCCCAGCGGGTATGGGCAATGCCAAGCGTGCCCTCCACGGTGGACGGAAGAACGGATTTGAGGTCAGCCACCTTGCCGACGGTTTTGTGCGTGGTGATGGTGCCTTCGTGTTCAACAGCGATGCCTGTTGAATCGTACCCGCGGTATTCCAAGCGTCTCAGGCCCTCCACGAGGAGGGGAAGGGCTTGTTGATGCCCGAGGTAGCCGAATATGCCGCACATCGAGACACCTCACAAATCAAAGGAGTGGCTGCAGACCGGACATGAAATCCGCTTGAGCATCAGGTCCTTGACCGCAAAGGCAGCACCGCAGGACGGGCATGATACGTCCCGCTTGAGGTCGGGCAGCGGGAGGGGTTGAACAGGTACAGGAGCGGCAGGGTCCAGCGGTGGCAGGGTTGCGCCGGGAAGCGGGGGCAGGACGCCGGGAAGCGGAGGGAGGCCTTGCTGCAGGGCGGCCGCCATCTCTGACATCTCCCGCTGTTGTTTTCGCTTCATGCGTCGCTCAAGCCGAGCGTTGCCTTCGCCTTCCTCGAGCTTCTTCTCGAGTTCTTGGGCGAGCGTTTCGTCTTCATCATCCATGACCGCAACGGGCGCTTGGACAGTGAGTTCCTCATCCTCGTCTTCGACGGTCAGCAGGGGACCGACATCGGTTTCCGGCGTGATCATCACTTCCACGAGTTCGCCATCTTCGTCGCCCATTTCCTCAAGCAGTTCCTCGACTTCACTTCGGGAACGCCGAACAACGACGGCGATGGAAACAAGGAACATCACCAGAACCCCGAGGCCAAGGCCCAGCACGCGCAGTTTTCCTTCGCGTGAATCACCGGGGAGGTAATCCAGCAGGGTTTCGAGAAGACCAGGCGAAGCAACGGCCGTGTTGGATCCGGACAGGGAGGCGACTTTGCTCAAACTCAGCGACCCACCGGGTGTGATGGAGCAAACGATGGTGTCGTCTTCCATGACCCCGATGCCGAAGAGGAACCCTTGGTCGAGCATGTTGGACAGGCCGTCGATGGACATGCCGTCCTCGTCTGCGATCAGACCCATGCGGTAGACGGGCCCGTTGAGGTTGATCTCATCGTGGTAGAGATAGATGCCTTCGCTTCGCGCTGCAAGAACCACTTCGGTTGCTCCGGGAGCAAGGGTGCGCTGTTCATCTCCCGACCACACCGAGTTGGTGTTGGAAACGACCACGTTGGAAACCTTCCCTTGGCCCTCGACCCAAGCACCGATGACCCTGTCTTCGCCGTCTTCAACCAACACGTCAAGCACGGGCATCGAAGCTTCATCGCCCACCGAGTACTGGAAACTCCACGAAGGAACGGTGTGCGCGCCGTGCGTGTACATCAGTCCGACCCGTTCCAGCCCCGACACGTCGTCACGGTATTCCTGATAGAGCAGATGAAGGTATTCATCACCGAGACCAACACCGAGCGCCTGCGTATCGCCTGGCCGAATGTCAATATCGGAGAGGACCGTGATGGGGCTTGACCACGATGTCCCGCGGTCCGGGGTGGTTGATGAAATCACAAAGAGCGACGTGATGTCCTGCCATGAACCGCTCGTTGAGAGGTCCCGGTGGTAGCCGGCGAGCACCATGGTACCGTCGTGCTGATCGAAGGCGAAACTGTAGTAGGAGCCCTCCGAGAGTTTGAGTGCAGGCATGTGGTAGTGTTTCGGCGTTGTCTTTCCAGCAGCCGAAATCGACGTCATGGCGATGTCGGTCAGGATGTAGCCTTCAAGACTCAAGGAACGCCGAGTCCAAGCGACCTGAACCAACCCGTCGTCGCGCTGGTACACCGCCAATTCGCCCCCCCAGTTCTCCTCGAGCACCACGCCTCCGACCAAGGACAAGGTGGAGGTGATGGTACGGGCGTGAAGTTCGCCGTCGATTGTCGTGAACATCAGGCCCCCGTCATCAAGGCCGATGAATTCCAGCGGCACCTCGCCAGTCGCCAGGTTGACGCCGACGCGAGGACCGGCCTGCACTTCGGCGACGGTGACGTTGAACAGCAGTTCACTGTGGAGAAGTTCGACGCCCGAGCCGCTCAACACGGCTCGGTAGGAGACGGAGCCCACCTCATCGTGCACGTCCTCAAACTGAGCGTATGCATAACCGGAGGTCGTGGTTGAACCGGGGACAAGGTTGAGCGATTGGTCCTTGAGGCGCTGCCATCCGGCCGTCTCGATGAAACGCTCCAGTCCAAGGTTGAGGTTGCTCGCATCCGTCTGACCGAGGTTGTCCACTCGGACTTTGATGCTGTAGGGTGCACCGGGAACCGGGATGTCTGGCGTGGTGCGCGAGGCACCCGGTTGGAAACGGAGCATGGGTTCTACCGGTCGCTCGTCAACGGTGAAGCTGAACGTGTAGGTGTTATCGCTGCGGTCAGGGTCCTCGTAGAGTTGCGTCGGGTCGAGCGAGAGGGTCACGTCATGCGTGCCCGGTTCGGTGGCCCACCAGTACAGTGTGACCTGGACACTTTCGCCCTGTTCAAGTGAGGTGACTTTGCCTTCGGACGGGTAGGTGGTCGAATCGCTGCCTTCGCCGTCGAGTGTGAGGTAGACTTCGTTCGCGTCCAGGTCCCCGATGTTGCGCAGTCCAAATCGGACTTCAAGGACCGTCCCTGCCACGGCATTGTTGACGGGAAGTCCACCGTCGTACACACCGACGGTCCCGGTGAATGCAAAGTTCGGAGCTGCAGGCAGGTTGTCAACTTCGTAGGTCCGTTTGACCACATCACTCGACACGCCGCTGGTGTTCACCATGCGCACGCTGATTCGGTGAGACCCGTCGCTGACCTGCGTTGAATCCCAGGAAAACGACCAGTCTTGGGTTCCGTCCTCTTGTTCGGTGAGTTGGTCGCCCAGTTGCCAGTCGTCGCCATCGATTTTGTACTCCACACGATCGTGGTCCGTTCCTTCAACGGTCCCGGAGAATTCAACGGAGCCAACAAGGGCCGTGCCGAGCGGAGGTTCGGTGATGGACACCGTCATCCGAGCAAACCGGACGATGCGGACGTCAAGAACGGAGGCTTCTCCAGCCTCGTTGAGAGCACGGGCGTAAATCAACGTGTAGGATTCATCGGGGTCAACCCAATCATCGTCCACGGCGATGTCAAAGTACCAATCCTCCACGGTACCGTCGGTGCTCAACCAGTTGGTGAGTTCTTCACTGTCGCCGTCGTCGTAAAATTGTTCAAATTTCACTTGGACTTCGATGTAGTCGTTTTCACTCGTGTCCGTCGTTCCTTCAACGGACAGCATGTTGCCAGCGAGGTGCAGCGATTGGTTCACCGGCGCCGTCATGGAGACATCTTCGCCGAGCCCATCACCGCCCGTTGGCGGATCGATGACAACCCCGCCGTTGTCCTCCAGTGGCGTGCACGACCGATCGAGCACCTTGTCCAGAGCACAGGAGGCATCCACCAGCCCGAAGCCCCACTTGTCGTTCCAACGACTCGAAATGTCCGGTTCCGAGGCTGTGCCACGGGATTCTGAGGAATTGCGGAGAATGTTGCGAACCTCTTCGGGCGAGAGGGTGTCGTCGGCCTGCAGCAGGCTGGCAACGATGCCGGAAACCAACGGCGTGGCCATGCTGGTACCGTCCTTGGAATCGTACTCGCTGTCGGCGAGCGGGCGTTCGGGTTGGCCGGGGAGGGTCGGGCCGGTGGCTGCTGTTGCCGACGTGATACCCGAGCCGTAGGCGGTCACGTCAGGTTTGAGTTCGTCCCATTCGTCGTCATCGCCGTCAACCAGGCGCGGCCCCCAGTTGGAGTAGGAGGCCATCACGTCGTCGGTTCGGTTGACCGTGTTGCGGTCGTTGACGGCCCCGATGGAAATCGCACCATCAGCACTGGCCGGCGAGGGGACGCGCTTGGTGCCGTCGTTGCCCATGGCGACCACACAGACAATGCCGGCGTCTCGGGCGTCGTTGACCAGTCGGGCCTCTGCGCCCGAGCCGTTGTCGCCCTCGTCGTCGGGGTTTAGAGGACTGCTCAGGGAGCCGAACGACATCGAAGCGATGTCAATCCCACGACTGGACTGGTTGTTGCCCCAGTCGGTGTCTTTGTTGTTGATCATCCACTGAATCCCGTTCAGTGAAGCTTGGGAGTTGGTGCCGCCTGAATCGGTCAGGACTTTGATGTCCACGAGGAAGGCGCCCATCCCGCTGCCGGTGTGGACGCGGTCAGCTCCACCGGTGCCCAGCGCCGTGGCGGCAACGTGGGTGCCGTGACCCTGGCCGTCGTCCGGGTCAACCGAACCGTCGGGGTTCGAGGCCTGCGACGTGGCGTCAAACCCAGCGACCCATTTCTGATCGTTGTAGCTTGTCGGGTCGCTGTCGGGTTCATCGTCGACGTCGTCGAAATCGTTGAGCGCACGGTGTTCGTTGTCAACGCCGGTATCCAACACAGCAATGACAACACCTTCGCCGTTGTAGCCACGTGCGTACGTGCTGGCAGAATACACGTCCGACGGCATGGCTCGAGCGGCTTCGGAAGCCACGCCGTTGAAGGGGATCATGACGTTCTGCATCTCCACCACGACAACCCCAGGGAGGCGGTAGATGTCCATCAGTGCACTGACGGGGACCTTGTCAACGACCACCGAGTCGATGGAATCCATGACTTGGAACCAGGCGCCGCCTTGTTCACCCGTCCACCCGTGCTCGTTGAGCACCGATGTGAGGGCATCGAGTTCTGCGGCGTTGGGAGCCCAAGCGTAGTCGACCACAATGGCGACGGTTTTCCGACCGTCGGGACCGTCAATTGCGGTCGGTGAAATGGACGGTTGACCCGCGATGACCCGCTGAAGGCGATCGTCCATGCCGTTCCAGTCAAGATCCGGTCCGTAAGCAAGCCACCACATGTCGGGCTCGCTTGACGCCCGGTCGCCCCGCTCAAGCATGCGAGTGGGTCGCTCGCAGAGGTCCACGCCGCACATCAGGGGCGGGAGTCCATCAACCAGAATCGGGTCGTCGTATTCGCCCACCTCCGTGGCTGCGACGGGGTTGCTGAGCAGGCCGCCGCTGACATCCGCCAAAAGCATCAGGAAAGCGAACAAGAGGGCACTGGTTCGCATGGCAGACCTTGGTACGGTAGGCATGGCTCTCCCTCTCCATGCTTTGGAAGGCCTGCCTACCTTTGATTCTATCCACCCATGTATCACGCTGTCCAGCGATTGGGTCGTTTCAGCGAGGTGGCCACTCGAGGTGGCTTGCAGTGGCTGAACACTGGAGGTGAGGCCCGCTTGAGCGTTCGACAATACCGAGCGGGGCACCGCATGTCGGGCAATCCCCTGCATCGGCGATGTGGTCCATCCATGCGGCGCGAGTCTCGGGTTCATCACTCGCTTGTATCAAATTCTTCAGCGGCGTACGAAGGTGTTTGGGCACGTCCACGCCAGCGGCCGTCCAAGGGTCTTCGATGGTGGAGAGGTCAACCATGTTGGCCTTGATCTGTCGTCGTTTGGCCGAGGCAGCGGCGCCTTGACTGGGCCCGCCGTCGAGAACGCCGAGTTCAACCGGGCCCCCCCGGGCCACCAGCGGCAAGAGGGCATAGGCTGCGATGAACCCGCCAATGTGAGCCATGTGGGCGATCCCGCTTGATGCACCCGATTCCATGGTTGAAAGGGCGCGAATCAATTCCAATCCAAAATACAGCAGCGCGATGAACACCACCGGCCAAGGGCGAATCAGCAGCAAGGGAAAGGGGATCTCATCCTTTGGCCATCCGGCGAGGTAAGCGCCGAGCAGACCGAAGGCAGCGCCGGATGCGCCGAGTGCAGGCGTTGCGGAGTCGGCGTTGAACGCCACCCAACCGAGGGAGCCACCCAACAGGCCGATGACATAGATGACGGAGAATCGCTTGGAACCGAGCCGCTGCTCGAGGGGGACACCAACAAGCGCGAGGATGATCACGTTGCCAAGGACGTGCATCATGTCGCCCTGACTGTGCAAAAACCCAGCCGTCACGAGCGTATGGAGAAAACTTGGTTCCAACGCTCGCACGGGAACCAAAACGAAATCGCTCCACACCCAGTACTTCACCCAACCGTAGGAGAAAAACATGGACCAAAGCACCTGCACAACCGCACCCAACAAGACGCTGACCGTGATTCCCATCGCCACCGAGGTTCGGGTCTTGACGGCGTAAACGAGGGGAGAGAAAATCGCCGCAAACCAAAGGGCGAGCAGGAACCACTCCGCTGGAGCGAAGAGGGACACGGCGAAGCCCATGGGTGGGGGTCGGCCTCCCACTCTTTTGAGTTGATGTGTCAGCGTGCGAAAACAGGAGGGTTCATGCTTGAACGGGGCGTGCACGAACCATGGCCAAGCCCCTCCTCTGCCTTGAGGACGTTCAGGTCCGCCGGGGCATGAGCACCGTCTTGGACCGCTGTTCCGTTGAGATCTCATCGGGGCAGACCGTTGTGCTCACGGGGGCCAACGGGGCCGGGAAGTCTACGCTGATGGAGGCCGCTGTTGGCCTGTTGCCGTTGGAAAAGGGACGTGTTCTTCACCTCGAGACGGTGATTGCCGATGCGGAGGGTCGAAGGCGGGCATCGCCGCTGACCGTCGGCACCGTTCTGCAAAAAAACGGCATGGTCGGCGGAGAAATCGTGAGCGAACACCTCCACTGCGCCATGGCCATGAGCGGCTCAATCGTTGATGCCGAACCGTTTCTTCAGGCGTTCAACTTGGCCCACCGTGCCAACGATGCAGTGGCGCACCTCTCGCAGGGGCAAGCGCGGAAAGTCGCCGTGCTCTCGGGTCTTTTGCCGGCCTTCGCCAGCTCGACGCCTGCGTTGGTCCTGCTGGACGAACCTGACGCCGGGCTTGATGACCCGTCCGTCGAGGTCCTCTGCGATTGGATGGACCAGCTGCGGAGCAAGGGCCATGCCTTGCTTATCGCCACCCACGACCGCAGGGTGATGAATCGGGCCACGCACGTGATGGACGTCGCTGAAGGAACGATGTCGCCGACGGAATTCAGCAGAGAAACGACCCCGCTTGACGTTCATCGAACACCCGCCAAACCCGTCGGACGTTCCGCTTGGGGCGTCAAGATGCACCTCCGCACCATGATGTGGCTCAACACCAACGGCATGGCCGGTCTGCTCAGTCTTGGTGTCTTGCTCGCCATGGGTTCGTTCATGGAAGGCTTGGATGACATGCAGCAACTCGGGTTTGTCCTCGCCCCAACCATGGCGGTTGGCTTGTGCGGTGAGCCGCTTGTCGCTGCTCTGAGGGAAGAGCGAACGTCTGCATGGTGGCGGGCCGTCAGTGGAGGTGAGCCCCACGCCGGTTGGCTTCCCTTTGCCCTCGGTTTGTTGACCACGCTGGTTTCTGCCACGGCCCTGCAGGGCGTCCCGACGGTACAGACCATGGTCGTGGGCGCAACGCTGTGCGGCATCGTGTGGCACGGTGTCGGTTGGCTGCAACGCTCAACGCAACGTCTTGCAAGGCCGCAAGCGGTCTTCGTGGGCTTGTTGACACCGGTGCTGATCCTCCCCTATTCCCTGGTGCTCAGCGTTCTTTCATGAGGCAAACACCAACTTCAAGGGGGACATACCAGCACCGCCGGCCATGAAGTGGGGGGAAACCTTGCTGATGTTCGGGTTCATGGGCATCGGGTCCACCTTGCTTCTCGCCCTGCTGTGGGCGCCCAGCGTCTCCCTCGATGCCTTTGAGTCACCCGCTGCTCAGCGGATCTTCTACTGGCACGTGCCGGCGGCGTGGGCGGCTTTCATCGCCTTTGGCGCCCTGTTCGTGGGTTCCGCAGGCTGGTTGTTTTGGCGTTCACCGTGGGCGTGGAGGCTTCACGTCGCCGGTTCAGAAGCAGGTTTGGCAACCGGTCTCATGACGGTGTGGTCGGGGTGCGTCTGGGGCGCTGCCGAATGGGGCACGCCGTGGGATTGGACGGACGTTCGACTCAACACCTTCGGGTTGCTCACGCTGCTTGCCATCTACGTGGTCCTCGGGAGAAACAGCCAGCCCGACGGTGTGGAATCGAGGGACACGTTCGCCGCATTCGGCCTTTACGGCTTCGTGTTGGTTCCCGTCACCTACATCGCCACTCGGATTTGGACGATTCGCCACCCCGGGCCCGTCATCGCCACCGGAGATGAAGGTTCCATCAACGGCGACATGGGTCTGGTGTTGCTGTTGGGCGCCATCTCCTTCACCGTTTTCATCGTCGGCCACATGATGGCGTCAATGCGGCTGACCGCCCTCGAGCAGCGGGTGACCGCCATGATGGACCAACACGACGGAGGTGCCTGATATGGAGGGGATGACGTACTTGGCCGTGGCCTACCTCGGCATGCTGGTGGCCATCGCCTTATGGACGTGGACGGTGACCAAGCGGAGCCGACGCCTCGACGAACGGCTGAAAGCGATGGAACGTGCCGTTGAAACGGCCGGTTTGGTAGAGAAAACCCACGCAGAAAGCGAATGAGAAGCGTAGTCTTTCAAAGGCACCGCCCCGGGAAGCAACCGGAGAGGCGCATGTCATCACGGCTCGGTGGCGAATTTTGCTTGGTCTGCGGGGCCGAGCCGCCGTTGTTTGGTGACCGGATGTGTGAACCCTGCCTCAGGGCCCGGACGGTGCTTGCAAAGGTGCCTGAAAACGTGCCGTGGGTGCGCTGCGCTCGGTGCGGTATCGTTGAGATTGAGGGGAAATGGGAAAACACCACTGAAGCCGAGATTTGGGACGAACTGCTCCACCGAAACTTGGAGGTCCACGAACGGGCTGAAGACATTCAGCTGGCCATGGAACCGGTCAAGGTGTCCGATCGTCACACCCTGCTCCACATCCAACTCGAAGGCGTCATCGACAACCTGTTGTTCCAAGAAGAACACACCATGCGAGCGAGAATGGCCAACGGTGTGTGCTTGACCTGCACCCGTCGGGCCGGGAATTACTTCGAGGCCACCGTGCAACTCCGTTCGAGCGCTCGCCGGTTGAGCGAAGAGGAGTTCACTCGACTGCGAGCCACACTGGATGACGTTTTGGAAAAGCTCTCTGACGACCCGATGTTCTTCATCACCACCGAAGGCCCCGTCACCGGGGGATACGACGTGGTACTGGGCAGCAAAGGCCTGGCGCGTGCGTGGGGGCGGCACCTCATCAGCGAATACGGCGGGATGGTGGTGGAGACCAACTCGACGGTCGGGAGAAAGGACGGCGTGGACGTCACCCGACTGACGCTGCTGTATCGGAAACCCGGCTATGAAATCGGTGATGTTGTCGAATGGAGGCATCACATTTGGCGGCCGTCGTCGTGGACCAAAGACGGTGCCATCATGGAACGCGTGGACCGCAAAGAACGCACGGGAGCGACCTGGCGCGACTTGGAAAACGCCAAGGTCATCGCCCAAATGCACGAACTCCTCCGTGTTGAATTCGTCAAGGAAGATGCCTCGGTGGGTGAATTCCTCGACCCTAACACGTGGGCCATGGACGCCGTCCGCCTCCCCTACGACCATTCCCCCGGAAGAGAAGGACTGCTGGTTCGGCACGATGATGCGTGGCTCAGCCTCCCGTTCATGGCCGTGGATGAACCAACAACACAGGAGGAAGCGTGATGGAAACACCCCAAGCCACCGAGCACGAGCCCACACTGGTCGACCTTGCAGAACGCCTTGATACCGAAGGCATGGTCGGGTTTACTCGGGCGTTTCATGACGATTTACGCCGTGGATTCGAGGCCGTCAACCCGGAGCGATACCCGTGGATGGACGACCTCCGGAAGGCGCCATGGAGCGGCGTGTTGTGCCTGGGGATGGGCGGCAGCGCCGCAGGCGGTGATTTCCTCGCAGCACTCACCGAACACGAGGGCGGCTGCCCCGTTGTGGTGCGCCGAGGCTACAGCCTACCCGCATGGTTCAACGCCACGTGGTTGGTGCTGGCGACCAGCCACAGCGGCAACACCGAAGAAACGGTGGCCGCTGCTGAAGCCGCCCTCAAGATGGACGCCACCGTCGTGGTGATTGCAACCGGCGGCGTTCTTGCAGGGTTGCCGGAACTGTTTCCTCGGTGCCACCTCATTCCAACCGTGGGCGGACAACCACCGAGAACGGCGTTCGGCCATATTTTCAGCCGCCAAGTGGCCGTGATGGAACACCTTGGTTTGTTGACCTCACAGGCACCTGAACAACGGGCCTCCATGCTTGAACGACTCGAGGCCAACAACCAGCATTTCGACGTGCTTTCCCAACCCGAAGGTGACATCGCCCTCCTTGCGGCTGCTCTGATGGACCAACCGATCGCCGTGATCGGGCCGTCGGAGCTGTCGCCTGCCCTGAATCGATTCAAGAACCAAATGAACGAAAATGCGGCCAGGTTCGTCCGCATCGGGGTGCTACCGGAAATGAACCACAACGAAAGCGTTGCATGGGGAGGCGTTGGCTCGGACGCCGACCCGAATGCGAGCGAGCAAGCCCTCCTGTTGCTGACGTGGCACGGCATGCACCCGCGCGTGCAGCAGCGACTGGACTGGATGGTGGCGCACGCCTCAACCGAAACGGCATGGAACCTCGTCGGGGAAGGCACGTCGCTCTTGGAGTGCCTGCTTTACCACTGTTTGGTCATGGATTGGCTTTCGATCACGCTGGCGTTCCTCCACGGAAAAGACCCCGCTGCCATCGCCCCGATCAACGCTCTGAAGGCGCATTTGAATTCCGTTCAATAGAGCGCACCGCAGATCAAACGCGGATCCGGATAGAGCGCCAGGGCGTCTTCTCTGTCTTCGCCTTTCACCACGCCGGGAAGGTCGCCATCCACCGGCTCGTGTAGTGACATTTGAACGTGAACGTGGGGCGGCCAGCCTCCGTTTTCATGTTCCTCGCCCATGGCGGCCAAGACCTCGCCTCGGCCAAAGCTATCGCCCGGCGTCCACCGAGCAATGCTGGCCCAACTCAAGTGGCCGTAGAGGACCCAAAACTCCGTTGCATCCTCTCCGAGTGGGCCACCCACCATGGTTGGAAGTCGTACGCTATGTTTGGTGATGAGCGTCGGGCCGTAGGAGCCGTCCTCATCGTTGACCGTCACGGCAACGACGGTCCCTGCATCGAAGGCGTGAACGGGGGTTCCAGCGGGACCGCCCAAATCCAAGCCGACGTGGTGGTCTCGTTCGCCAGCGAAGAGTTCCGTCGTGTACATGGCCGGACGATGTTCATCGTAGCGACCCACCGAATATCGGTGCGGTGCCGTCCAACCTTCGGGGCTGGGCCGCGTGAAATCGTGAACCCAGTACGGTTCGTCAAACACCACCGTGGGGTGGAAGGGCAACCCTTCGTTTGACTCCATGCGTCATGGTTTGGACGGTTCTACTTGAGGTTTCGGAGAACCATGAAGGCATGAACGGCACGTGGAGGCCTCATGCTCGGCACTGCGCTGGTCGTTTTGGCCCCGAGCATGCTGCCAGGATGGGCCCTCAGTTCGGTCCTTGACGGCAGCGGCGATCGGTTTCGAAAGGTGCTCCTCGCTCCGTCGCTTGGGCTGCTCCTCGTGTTCGGAGTATCCGGTTTGTTGGTCCTGCTCGATGTGTGGTCGCCGCTGTTGCTTGCGCTGCTCTTGCTCGGGTTGAACGTTGTCAGCTACCGGTTGATTCATCAGCGGCACGAAGAGGTGGCAAAGCGAACCCGCTGGCAACAACTTGAGGCGGCCATGCACGGCGAAGTCGCCGAGGAAACGGCGAACCCGTCCTTGAGCGAAGAGGCCGAGACGCAACTGATGTTTCAACGACATCGCTCAACGGTCCTCTATGCTCTTAGCGTGGCGGTTGCAGCCACCGCCCTCCTCTCGCCCCTGCTTCAGGAACTTCCCTTTGGCGTGGACTGGATTGGCTTTTCCATGCTCACACAACAACTTGTCCTCGAGGGGAATCTCTCCCTGCCGGGAACGAACGAAGGGTTCTGGACGTACCCACCTGCCTTCCCGTCCACGGCTGCTTGGGTAGCGGTCTTGACCGGCCTTGACGCCGGTCGGGCCGTCTTTCAGCTCGGCCACTACACCCTCTTTGTCCTGATGCTGGGCATCATGGGAGCGCTGGACCGACACGGCGCAGGCGCCCATGCCATGTTTGCGATGGGCCTCGGCCTCGGGTTGTTCGCAAAGACGTTTGATTCGGGCTACCCGAGCGTGGCCAGTCAACTCGGTTTGGTGGTCGGCATTCTGGTCCTGTTCCGACACGCCGAACAGCGCCACCGCCACCACACGCTGGGGTTGTGCCTGGCGCTTTTTTCCGTCTCGCTCATTCACCCCACCGGCGCCATTTACCTCGCACTTCTTCTGCTGAGTCACGTCATGCACGGCCTGGCACTGGACAATGAAGAGCACCACGAACGTCTGCGCCGACTGGCGTACATCGCCTCCGCATTCATCACCGTGGGCTTTGCCGTCGCTCTGGTGGTGATGGCGCCTCGGCTGTTTGACGAGGCGGTGTTTTCGGAATACGGGTGGCAGGGAGGGAAACCCCTGCTGGTGTACAACGGCCTGTTGTTGGTGGTTGCCGCCATCGCTGCGTTTGGATTGCGCACCACCCTCGAGGGTCGCATCGCCATCACGTGGTTTGCCTTGCTGTGGGTCCTCAGCGTCGTGCACCTGATCGAAGGCTTGCGCAACGTTCCCGTGCTGTCGTTACTGTCCTACACCCTGTATTCCATGGCACTCCACGCCTACCACGTTCCGCTGGCGGTGTTGGTTGCATGGTGGATGTCCCCTCACACCGCACTCACCCCGGTCAGTGAAGAGGCTGCTACATCCTGGACCATGCCATCCGCTGCAAGGTCGGTCGTCGTGGTAGTGGTGCTGGCCGGCGCCCTCGGGGCCCAGTCGGTCGCCTTGAGTCTCTCCAGCCACGAAGAACTCCTCGCCGTTTCGCCCGGTGATTTGGTGCTCAGGGACGCACTGGGCAGCATCGATGGCGCAGTCTACACCGAGAACATGCACTGGGGTTACCTCTGGAACGCTCCCGCCACGGTCGCCGTTACCTCCATCCCAACGCTTGGTCTTGTTCACATCGACAGCAGCCAACACGCTGCTGCGACGCAAGCCATGTTTTACGACAACACCTCGTTCTTTCTGGAGCACAACATGTTGCACGCTCTGACCTCGCCGATGGGAACGATGCAGTGGACGCTGGCCGCATCACCCTACTGGGGGGTCGAGGCTGAATCGGACGGTGCCGTTTTGTGGCGGCTTCATCCCGAGGGAGACGCACAAGTCCACCTGCTCGAAGGCATCTCGGAAGGGGACTGCACGGGCTGCACGCCTCGGTTGGACCCGTGGCGAGATCACAAGTTCAGGGACCCGCTTGAACTCGGTGAAGAGCGCCCGTTTCTGCCCGAAGGCACGGAAGGCATCCTCACCGTAGCAGCACCGGCGGAGGCGGCAAGGGTCTGCCTCACCTACGAGGTCGTCGGTTCCACCGGTGGGTTGTTCCTGCGAGCACCTTCGGGGCTGGACCGCCCCTACCACGGTTTGCGCTCCGACGCAGGGTACCATCAAGCGTGTTTTGACGTGGGCGATGGCCCATCACTCACCGAACTTCAGTTTGAGTGGGACCGGGACGAGCCGGACAGGTGGCTGAACCCGCTCGGCCTCTCCGGAAGGGACACGGTGCTGCTGGACCGGACCGGCGTGAAATTCCACTGGTTCACGTGGCTGACGGCAAACTGAACGGCAAATACCATGTGCAAGCCCATCAAGCCCGATGCATGCAGCACCTCGTCGTCCTGCTTCCCGTGCTGAACGAGGCACTGGGGCTGGCGTGGGTGTTGGAACGCATACCGTACGCCCGTCTTGAACGGGACGGCTACCGTACAACCGTGCTGGTCATGGACGGGCACAGCACGGACACGACCCCCGAGGTCGCTGCCGAGTACGGTGTGATGTTCATCGACCAGGACGACTCGGGCAAAGGCAGCGCTATTCGCCATGGCTTTCGCAAAGCGGTTGAAATGGAAGCCGATGCTGTTGTCATGTTGGACGCCGACGGCACCTATGCGCCGAAAGAAATGCTCCGTCTTCTCCGGAGGCTGGACTCGCATGAAGTGATCATCGGCGACCGATTGAACGGACAAATTGAACCCGGCGCCATGACGCGTCTCAACTTCGTCGGCAACCACCTGTTGACCTGGTTGGCCACGGCGTTGTTCGGTACGACCACCTCGGACGTGTGTTCCGGTTATTGGGCGTTCAGCCGAGGCGCCATCGACCGACTTCAGCTCAACAGTCAATCGTTTGAAATCGAAGCAGAAATGTTCGCAAGCATGGTGCATCAACGTGTTCCCTTCGCCTTTGTCCCCATCACCTACGGCCCGAGGCTGGGCGAGGCAAAGTTGGGGTCAACCGCCGATGGATGGCGTATTCTTCGAAAGCTGATCACGAGGCGTATCTTCCCGGTTCCCCTGCTGTAGGTGTTGCCAAGCACTCAAATCCATGTTGGCGGTCGCAGGACCATGAAACGCCTCAAGGTGGCCGTGCTGGGTGCCGGCGGCTTGGTGGCACAACGCCTCCAACAACGGTTGGCAAACCACCCGTGGTTCACGTTGGCTGCAGTGGCCGGCTCGCCCCGCTTCCAAGGGCGTTCGCTCAACACCGTTCCATGGGTCCTTGAGGAGGCGCGCCCTTCCCTCCCGGAGTTGACCGTGCTCGACGCCACCGATGGAATGACGGTTGAACGACTGGCAGAGGAGGGTGTCGCCGTTGCGTTCTCCGCCCTCCCTTCTCGGGAGGCAAAGGACCTCGAACCGATGTGGGCCGGCGCCGGCATTGCCGTGTTTTCAAACGCCAGTGCGCACCGCCGTCGAGACGGCGTTCCACTGGTCATCCCCGAAATCAACGCCGAAGCATTGCGGCCGCAGGACGGGGAGCCGCTGCGCCACGCCTGCGCCACCAACTGCACGTTGTTGCCGCTGGTGTTTCCGCTGGCCGCTCTTCATCACGCCTTCGGGCTTGAAGCCTACACCATGCGCAGCGAGCAAGCGCTCTCGGGAGGCGGCCACGCCTACATGCAAGGTGCACTTGATGCCGGCAGGGTCGAGGCTGCGATACCCGGAGAGGCGGAGAAGACCGGCGCTGAATTCCGTCATGTTCTCGACTGGGATGGGGGCTCCACGCTCGTCTGCAACCGTGTCATGCGGGCCGACGGCCACCATGTCTTTGTCGAGGCAACGCTCTCAGCGCCGGTGGAGACGGGCCAGGTGCTGGATGCCCTGACCGAATGGTCGAACAAACGTCGTTTCAATCATCTCCCGAGCGCGCCCCATCATCCTTTGATGGTGGTCGACAGCGTTGACGTGACCGCTCACCTCCACGCCGACGGTCAAGATTTCCCGGCTCAACCCGACCCGTCCGTTGACTTCTCGGCAGGCATGGCGGTGGTGGTCGGTGGCGTTGAAGTCCTGAACCCGAACCGGGTAAGGTTCGAAGCCTTCAGTCACAACACCCTGCGCGGGGCGGCCGGGGGCGTGGTGCTGCTGGCAGAACTCGCCCACGCCATGGAATTGATTTCTCCCATGGACCCTCACCCGTAGGGTAAAAGGTCGGAACCGCCTCCTCGTTTCGGGTGCCGAGATGGGAATAACCGCCATGATTCCGGACATGACCATCGGTCAACTCATGAACGAGGCTTCCAGCAGGTACGGCGACATTTGGGACCCGCACGCCACCCGAATGACCCTTCTTCTGCTCTGCCCTCGAAAGGAACGCAAAATGATGGAGCTCCACGGGGACATGATCGACCACGGTCAGCCCGTTGTTTCCGTCTTCCATCGTCCTCGAGCGGAGGCACACCTGCTGGAGGAGCAAGGTTTCGACCCGAGAGCGGCCTCCTTCATGTTCGTGAACATCGCCACGGCCGACATGGGACCGTGGATGCAGCAGCTGGTCAACAACGAAGGATGGCTGAGAAATTCAATCCAGTTGGCCTCCACGCCGTTCTCGGTGGGTCTGCCCTCTCAGCGGCCCTTTGAGGCGCTCCAAACCTTGTGCTTCCGCCACCCCTCGCTTCCCTCCCTTGAACGCTATTTCTTGCCCTTCCCGGCTGAGTCGCTTCCGGGCAAGTGCTTCGTCAGCCTGCCCCGGCGAGCAGCCGCAGAAATGGCACGCCAGCAGGCTGAGGTCCTCGGCGTCGGACGACTTGAGAAACCTGCCCCACCCGAGCCAGCTGCAGCGCCCGAACCCGAACCCACACCGGAACCCGAACCCCCCGAAGCACCGCCAGCAGAGGACGAATCACCGGTGGCTGAATCGCAGGAAAAGGAAGACACCCCCGCTGTCGCTGAACAAATCGACGTCCCTCTGCCCCCGTCTGCCGCACCGCCTGAAACCCCTCAGGAGGCCAGCGTTCCCCTGCCCCCCTCCAACACCAGCGAGCCCCTGAGCGGGGACGCAACGACGACCACGGATGAAGGCGCACCGCCGGAAGAGGAAACCAAAGCAGTTGAGCTCCCGGACGTGGTAGAAGAGGAAACGGTGGTCTCTGAAATCGAAGGTGAGCTTCGGGCCTTTTTCCAAGAACTCATCGATGCCGGGGTTGAGCCATCGGCGTTCATGGACGACCCCCGCTGGGAAGACCTTAGCGAGCGAGCCATCGCCGAAGGCCTGGAAACGTGGCCCATCCTCTTGCAGATGACCGCCATGGAATGAGAAGATTGAAATCAATCGGTCAAGAGGTCAAGTTGGAGGACGCACCATGGGATTCTGCATCAACTGCGGGCAACAACACCCCGATGGGACGCGATTCTGTCGTTTCTGTGGCAACCAGCAACCCGGCGAACAACTCCTCCAGCGCTTGAGAATTGAGGCTCAGCAAATCCACGCCATGCGCGCTCAAATGCAACCTCAGCAACCCCAAGGCAACCCCTACCAACAGCGCCGTTGGTGAAACGAATGCGGCCAAAGCATCTGGCCATCCGCCTGTCAAAATTGACGGCCCACCCGTGCAAGGATGTTCTGCTTGAGCAATACGCCACGGAAGGCGACCTTGCAGCCTACTGGATGCTGGCCGTTGACCAGTTGGACGGCATTGAAGGGAAGGTGGTCGTTGACCTTGGGGCCGGTAACGGCATCTTGGGCATCGGTGCTCTGCTCTTGGGAGCAGCGCAGGTCGTGTTTGTTGAAACCGACGAAGAGGCGCTCGGCGTCCTCCGCTCTAACGTAGCTTCTCTGGAAGACGACCTCCCTCGCAGAGCCAACATCATCGCCGCCCATGTTGGTCTCAGCGACCTGCCTGTGAACGACGCAGATCTGTTCGTGATGAATCCCCCGTGGGGCGTCCAACGTGAGCGAGCCGACCGCCCGTTCTTGGAGACGGCGTTCACCTCCGGTGCACAGGCCGTGCATGTGCTTCACAGCGATCGGGCGGGCCATCTCGAAGCCGTTGCCAAATCACACGGTTGGGAGGCCGAAGCCGTGCTGCGAACCGAATTCCGCCTTCCAGCCATCTACCAGCACCATGCGAAGCGAACCGGAACGACGGACGTCAAGTGCTGGCGGTTTTACAGAGAGGGGGACGCAAGACTCCCGCAGGAAACCGATGAGTGACCCGTATGGGGGGTTCAAAAGGAAGGAGCCCTCGCATCAAATCAGCGAACGGTGTGCGACCCATCTCGGGCCATGCCTGCGACAGGAATGAGAAACATGACGGCGAGCCTCGTCACCCCAGGAAGCATCATCGCCAAAGAGGGCGAACACGAACACGGCGAAGGAACCACCCTCGCTGACGGCAACATCGTCTCCACCGTGGTCGGCTACGTCCACGTTGACAACGGCTCCGTTTCCGTTTCTGCTTCCAAACCCATCGTCGCACCGGTCGTTGGCGACACGGTGCTGTGCGAAGTGGTGAAGCTCAACGAAAAGAACGGTGAGGCCATGATCCTCGCCATCGAAGGCAAGCCCGGCTCCATTCAACCTCAGCACCTCTACGGCCAATTCTTCGTCACCGGACTGGTTGACCGCTTCATGCACCAAACCTCGGACGCCATGCGCCGACGAGACGTCTGCCGTGCCGTCATCAAGGAAGTTGAACCCGTGGTTCGCCTTGACTTCCGAGAGCGGGACGACTGCGGCGTGCTTCACGCCATCTGCCCGCCCTGCGGCGACACCCTCGTGGCCGAACTCGACGGTGACTGGAACGTCAAGTGCCCATCGTGTGGCTACCAATCCTACCGTGCCCTCGCCGACAACTTCGGCGCTGGATGGGCCGAACTCGACCAGGGCGCCAGCGCCCTCAACAACTCGGGCAAGCGCTGGGGCGCTGCTGCCGAGGCCATGTTCGCCAAGGGGCCTGCCGGTCGTGCCACGTTCATCGCAGCCGACGTCCGTGAAGACGGTCGAGAGCGCACCTACTTCCGCTTCGAGGGCCAAGGCGGCGGTCGTGGCGGCGGTGGCCGTCAGCGAGCGGCGCCCGGCACCCGCCTCTTCGTGGGCGGCCTGCCCCGTGAAATCGGCACCGACGAACTCCGCGACCTGTTCAAATCCCACGGCGACATGACCGACTGCGTTGTCTTGACCGACGACGCAGGTGTCAACCGCGGGTTTGGTTTCGTGACCTACGCCGAGAAGGCCATGGCCGAAGCCGCCATCAAAGCCCTCGACGGTCATCGCATCAACGGTCGCCGCATCGGCGTTCGCGACGCTGACGACGACAAGAAGAAGGGCGGTAGGAAAGAACGCAAGGACCCTGAAGGCCTCAAACTCTACATCGGCAACCTGCCGTTCTCCGCAACGCAAGACCACCTCAAGGAACTCGTGGCCGCACACGCCACGGTCAACGAAGTCATCCTCGCCACCGGCCCCGGTGGCAAGGCCAAGGGCTTCGGCTTCGTGTTCATTGCCGAGAAGGACAAGGGCGAGGCCGTTGTCGCAGCCATCAACAACACCGAACTTGAAGGTCGCAAGATCAAGGTCGACATCGCCAAGGCCAAAGGCAGCAAAGGCGGCGGTCGCGGTGGAAACCGAGGCGGTGGCCGCGACGGTGATGGTGGTGGAAAATCCGCCCGAGAACTCCAGGCCCTTCGCGAAGAGGGTGAAGGCGGCAAGAAGCGCAAGCGACGCCCCCGCCCGAAGAAGGATTGAAGGCGGCACCCCTGCCCCTTGAACCATGGTTGAATCGTCCGAGCCACGCTGGTTGGTGCTGGACGGATACGAAGACGAGCCGGCTGCCTTTGGCGTCCCGCCCTACGTCGGATTCCATGTTCGGTACGTCTGTGGCGTGCTGGAATCTGCCGGCCTTGATTACGACTACCTCACCGTGGATCGCTATCGTCAGACCCTCAAGGCCGAGCCCGAATCCATCGCCAAGCGCCTGAAGGATTGCCTCGGCGTTGTGTGCATTGCCGGTGCGGTCGTCCCGGGGAAATACCTGCGCGGCACGCCCATTTCTCTCAAGGAAACCCAGAACCTCATCCGGAGCCTGCCCCATGGCACCCCAGCCCTGTTCGGGGGTTGGGCCATCCGAGGCTGGAAACAACAGGGCTGGACGCCGCTTCGGTCCAATCTTTTCCTCGCCGTTCAGGACACGGACGCCACCCTGCACCACTTCCTCGAACAAGGGGAATGGAAACACCAGCGCAGGACAGCAGAACAGTGGACGGCATGGGCGCAAGCAGGGGCTGCGAGCAAAGCGGTGACCCATCACCCCGACCTCGGCAGCCAGAACAAGCCCGGACCACTGACCTACGAAGTGGAGGTCTACCAGGGCTGCGTACGCTACAAACGAGGGTGTAAATTCTGCATCGAACCGAAAAAAGGCGTCCCGATTTGGCGGACGCCGGAGGACATCATCCAGGAAGTTCGCATCGCCCACGACGCCGGCGTGCACCATGTCCGGCTCGGCGGCATGACCGACACCTACACCTACATGGCCGATGGCGTCCGTGAGTTGGAATATCCCGTGCCCAACCCCGAACCGATTGCGAAATTGCTTCACGGCCTGCGCGAGGACGAACGGCTCGGTATCCTTCACACCGACAACGGCAACCCGTCCATCATTGCAGAGAATCTTGAGCCCTCCGAGGAGATCACCAAGACGCTCGTGGAAACCCTGTCCGACGGCGCCGTGCTCTCCTTTGGTCTGGAATCGGCCGACCCCAGCGTTCACGAAGCCAACTGGCTCAACTGCGACCCCACCCAACTCAAGACGGCGATTCGCCTCATCAACAAACACGGCAGCGTGCGAGGCGAGCGAGGCCTGCCCAAACTGCTGCCAGGACTCAACTTCATCGCCGGTCTCAACGGCGAAACCGATGCCACCTACGGCATGAACATGGATCTGCTTCGAGACATACGCAGCGAGGGGTTGCTGCTCCGCCGCATCAACATCCGTCAGGTGGAGGGTGAAGGGTTCCAGGAGGTCCCGTCCGACGCCTTTGCCTCGTTCAAGGCCGCCTGCAGGGACGAAATCGACAAGCCGCTCTTGGAGGAATTGTTCCCGCTGGGGCAGG
>CAXGZM010000013.1:0-20874 GCA_964014165.1 uncultured euryarchaeote
ACGATGCGCTGCACCTCTTGGGTGCCCTCGTAAATCTGCGTGATCTTGGCGTCTCGGAAGAAACGCTCAACGGGGAACTCCTTGGTGTAACCGTAGCCGCCGAGAACCTGAATGGCTCGCTCGGAGACCCACATGGCGGTATCGCCGGCGAACAACTTGGCCATGCTGGCCTCCTTCGAGTGTCGTGGGCCGTCGGCATGGTAGTGTTGCTCCTTGGTCCATGCAGCCTTGTAGACGAGCAAGCGTGCGGCCTCGATTTGCGTCGCCATGTCGGCAAGGTAGGCCATGATCATTTGATGGTAGGCGATGGGTTTGCCGAACGCCTCGCGCTCGTGAGCGTATTGCAGAGCAGACTCGTAGGCGCCTTGAGCGATACCAAGCGCTTGTGCAGCGATGCCAATACGACTGTTGTCAAGGGCATTCATGGCGATGGGGAAGCCGTTTCCGACACCCTTGATGGCATTTTCAATCGGAACTTTGCAGTTGTTCAGCACGAGGGTGCACGTGTCCGACGAACGAATACCAAGTTTGTCCTCTTTCTTGCCGACCGAGAAGCCTTCGTAGTCTGCATCGACGATGAAGGCCGTGGTGCCGCCGTGCTTCTTTGAGCCGTAGTCGGGATGGTCAACGTCCTTGGCGAACAAGACAATGATTTGGGCTTGAGCGCCGTTGGTGACCCACATCTTCTCGCCGTTGAGAATGTAGTGAGTGCCATCGTCGGAGAGTTTGGCTTTGCACGACATGGCTGCAGCGTCGGTTCCGGCACCGGCTTCCGAAAGTGAGTAGGCGCCTACTTCGCCTGCTGCGAGACGAGGAAGGAAGGTTGACTTCTGGTGCTCGTCCCCGTGAAGGGCGATGGTCATGGAGCAGAGACCGACGTGAACACAGTACATCACAGCGAAGGAGGGGTCGACCCGTGCGAGTTCCTCAATGATGATCGCCTCGGACACGTCATCGATGGGCGAGCCCCCGTAGTCTTCCGGGATGGTGATGCCGTGGAGGCCGTACTCAAGGAAGGCCTGCCATTCCTCAGAAGGTGGAATTTGGTTCTGATCTCGGTGTTCAACCGTTGGCGCAAGCACCGTTTCAGCAAAGTCGCGCACCAGCTCTCGAATCATTTGTTGTTCGTCGGTTTCGCCGAAGTTCATGCCCTCACCAATATTCCCAGCATGGGGAGTCTCTTAACCCGTTTGATTCGGAAAAATTACATTTTTTTCCTTAGTCTTCATATACCACCCGTGGGAGCCGCGAACTGAGGCAGCGAAGATGGATGACGACATCATTGAATTTGTGATTGCTCAAGACCGAAAATACTCAATGGACCACCTTTGGTTCCAACAGAAGGACCAGAAACTCATGATCGGCGTGAGTGAATTCCTCCGCGTCGAGATCGGCGATGTTCTTCGTGTGATTTTGCCCCAAGCAGAAACCGAAATCGACGAGGGAGGGAGCCTCTTCTCACTGTGGACTGCCGATGAGAAAGTCTCGCTGACGTCCCCGTTTTCCGGTGTGATTTCCGACGTGAACGGTGAGGTTGAAATCAGTCCCGACTTGGTCAACGATTCCGCCTACAACGACGGCTGGATCATTCTCCTCGAGCCTCACGAGTTGCAACTCAACCCCGACGACAAGCAACTCCTTGAGAACCTCATGGAGCACGACGAATACGTCGAATACCTCGCCGAACTCTGAGTGCTCGGCCTGCCGGCTTCATCCTCGTCCGAAGGATGATGAACTCACACCGCCACGGAATTTCATGCCCGACCCCATGGAACAACTTCGCAGCAGCCTTCAAGCTGCACCGGTCATTTGGAAGGGCGATTACCCGTATTTCATCCACCCCGTGACCGACGGGGTTCCACGCATGGACCCCAACGTGCTCAGCGCCATCACCGAGTTGGTGGCCGACCGCGTGGATTGGTCCGGCGTAGACATTTTGCTGGGCATCGAAGCGATGGGGTTACCGTTGACGGCCCCCCTGAGCATGGCCACCGGCGTGCCGCTGGTCGTGGCTCGAAAACGTTCGTACGGGCTCGACGGCGAGGTTGAAATCGATCAGTCAACGGGGTATTCCAAGGGCGCCATGTACCTCAACGACTTGAATCAGGGTGAGCGGGTGGCCATTGTTGATGACGTTCTGTCGACCGGTGGAACCCTCGAGGCCGTCATCGAGGGCGTCCGCCGTGCAGGCGCAGAGGTCGCTGAGATCATCGCCGTGGTCGAAAAAGGCGACGGGCTGCGTCGTCTCCAAGGCATGTACCCTGACATCCGCATTCAATCCCTGGTTCGTCTCGAGATGGACGGCGATAAGATTGTCCTTCTCGACGAGAACTGAGGGCACGAGGTCTCGTGGAAACCACCGGCTGAATGGGTGGCTTCATGAGGGAGTGGCGCCGCCGTTGAGGTGAGGGGAAGCATGGATCTTGACCGCCACGACTTCGAACTGGACGAGTTGATGGAGCGAATTCGCGCCAATGACAACCGTCTCATCGCCCTTCAAGTTCCGGAAGGCCTCAAGATGCAGGCCCTGGAGATGATGGACACGATCGAAACCGAAACCAGCGCGCAGGTGGTTCTGGCAGCCGACCCGTGCTACGGTGCATGCGACCTTGTTCACGACAAGATGCAGCTCATGGGCGTGGAACTGGTCGCCCACATGGGCCACTCCCAGATGAACATCGATTCCGGCATGCCCACGCAATTCATCAACGTCACTTACGACGGCGACCCCGAGCTCAGTCCCGTGCTTCCTTGGCTTGAACAACATCGCGCCATGGCGCAAGCACGACTCGCTGAGCAAGGCCAAAACGGTGAACTGACCGAAGAAGAAGCCCAGGAGAAATTCATGGACGCTGTGGGGCGCATGGCCCCGTTGACCGACACCAAACTCGGCCTCGTTGGTTCCATCCAGCACCTCCATCTCCTGCCCGATTTCCACGACCGTTTGGAAAAGGCGGGCTTTGACGTCACGATCCCCATTGGCGGTGCACGTCTCTCCTTCCCCGGTCAAGTGCTGGGGTGCAACTACTCCGGAGACGACCCTTCCATCGGCCACTATCTTTTCCTCGGGAGCGGCGATTTCCATCCCATCGGCCTTGTGCTCCACACCGGCAAGCCGCTGGCCATGCTCGACCCGTACACCGGCGATGCAGAGGAAATGTCGCTTCAGCGCATTGAACGCATCCTACGCCAGCGTTTTGGCCTCATCATGAGCGTGCAAGACGCAAATTCCTTCGGCATTCTCATCGGTGAGAAGCCGGGCCAAATGCGGCGCACACTTGCGCTTCGCATGAAGCGGATGCTCGCCAAGCACGGCAAGAAAGGCTACCTGCTGGCGCTCGAGCACGTCGGGCCTGAACTCATCGATTTCTACCCCGTTGACGCGTTCGTCAACACGGCGTGCCCTCGCATTGCCATCGATGATGCCGTCAAGTATCGCAAACCGCTCATCACACCGTTTGAGCTTGAAGTGGCCCTGGGTGAGAAGCAGTGGGAGACAGGGTATCAGTTCGACGAAATCCCCTGATTCACCGGACCACGGCGTGGAAAAGGCGAACGGTGCAGCCGTTTTGAGACCACATCTTTTAGAACGGTTGACATCAGCATTCCCTTGATATGGTGGACTATCTTGACCGCATCGGCGCTGGGCTCATCATCGCCCATCCAGAGATGTTGGATTTTGACTACGTCCCTGATGAACTGGTGGGCCGAGAGGACATCCAGCGCGAACTGGCGTCGAAATTTTCCAACGTAGCCTCTCCCGAAGGCGCAGCGCGTGCCGTGATCACGGGACCGGTGGGCAGCGGGAAAACCGTGCTCGCCAAAACCTTCTGCAGGGACCTGCAGCGCCACCTCGCTGGAAAGCGTGAGTTGAAGGTGGCGCACATCAACTGTCGCAACGCCTCCACCAGCATGCGGGTCGCACAGCGCATCCTGCACCAGTTTGACCCGGGTCATCCCGACCGAGGCCTTTCGCTCGGGGAAATGCTTCTCAGCCTGCGAAAGATGCTTCGCCGAAGTTCCACCCACCTCATCGTGGTGCTCGATGAAGTGGACCACATGCTGCGCCGTTCCGGGGATGAGTTGCTCTACCAGTTGCTTCGCATCGACGAAGACCAAGAAGGAACGGGAACGATTTCCTTGATGCTCATCAGCCAAGAGCAGGTGCTCGATGTTCTCGAGACCGCCGTCATCTCAAAGTTCGGTCAGTCCAATCACCTTCGCATCCCACCCTACACGGTGGAGGGGCTCGAAGCCATCGCTTCACAGCGAGCCAAGTTAGCGTTGGTGCCCGGGACGTACACGGAGGCTACCGTTCGTCTGCTCGCTGAGCGAGCCGCTCCGAGTGGCGATGCGCGGCGTGTGATCGAGTACCTGAGTGCGGCGGCTGAACGATGCGAATTCCGCCAGGACAAGCATTCGGAACGCCTCATCAGCGCAGAGGATGTCCACGCTATGAACGACAACGTCGCCCTTGACACCAGCGCTCGCTTGGAGGTGGTCGACGACCTCGCACCCCAAGGCATGCTGGTGCTGCTCGCCATGTGCAGGCGCCTTCGGACGGAGGAAACCATGACGATGGGCGACGTCGAGCGACTTTATGCCGTGGTGTGCGAAGAGTACGAACAGAAGCCAAAAAGCCACACGACGCTTTGGAAATACGCCAAGCAAATCGAACAGGAAGGCATCATTGCCACCCGTGTCGCCACCGTGCCGGGTGGAAGGGGACGAACAACGCATCTGAGCATGCCGCACTTCCTCCCAGCCGACATCGCCAGCCGCCTCGAACTGCTCCTGCCGAAGCGACTTCGCTGACTGCGGCGGCCATGAAGCAGACGATGGGGCTAAATACGGGTCTTTTGTCGGACAAATCCCGAGAGGTGCTACCATGGCAGAATTCATCGCAGTCGTTAACGATACCGACGCAAAGAACGGCGGCAAGTCCTACGCTCTGAAAATCACCGGCAACAACCACGCTCAGATGCTCGGAAAGCGCATCGGCGACGTCGTTGACGGATTGTTTGTTGGCGAAGGCGAGAAGACCCTGTCGGGCTACAAACTCGAGATCACGGGCGGCTCGGACAAGACCGGAACGCCCATGCGCCGAGACCTTGAGGGCGGCAACCGCCAATCCATCCTCGTCACCCAATCCACGGGGTACAAGGGTGAAGTGATTGTCAACAAGAAGAAGGGCGGCGAACAGAAGCGCTTCCGGTACAAGCCCGACGGTCTACGAAAGCGACGAAACTTCCGCGGCAACACGGTGACCCAAGACACCCGTCAAATCAATCTCAAAGTGGTCGAATCCGGCAAAAAGCCACTCGCCACCATCCTCGCTGCTGAAGGCGAAGAAGCATCGGAGTGAACCCGAGAGGGCAATCGCACGACATAAGGAGGGGGAAGCATGGCACGCAAGCTTCCCGCTCAACCCGAAGTCAACATCGGCTTGGTCGGCCACGTTGACCACGGAAAAACCACGCTGACGCAAGCGCTTTCTGGCGTGTGGACCGATACCCATTCCGAAGAGCGGAAGCGGGGGATTTCCATCAAACTCGGGTACGCCGACACGGCGTTCTACAAGGACGAAAACGGCCAATACTACGCCACGGGCAAGCGACCCGACGGTGGCGATGATGTTGAGGCAGAGTTGGAACGGGTCGTGTCCTTTGTCGATGCTCCCGGCCACGAGACGCTGATGGCCATCATGATCACCGGTGCCTCCATCATGGACGGTGCCATGTTGATGGTGGCCGCCAACGAAACCTGTCCACAACCCCAAACCCGAGAACACCTGATGGCCCTCGAGATCGCAGGCATCGAGAACATCGTCATCGTTCAGAACAAAATCGACTTGGTTTCCAAGGAACGGGCCATGGAGTCCCACGCCGAAATCAAGGCGTTCCTCAAGGGAACCATCGCAGAGAACGCACCGGTGATCCCCGTCTCGGCTCATCATGACGTCAACCTTGATGTTCTCATCCATGCCATTGAGGCGACCATTCCAACCCCTGACCGGTCCGATGACAAGCGTTCCATCATGCACGTTGCTCGCTCCTTTGACATCAACCGACCGGGAACCCGCCCTTCCAAACTACGAGGCGGTGTGATCGGCGGCAGCATCGTCGAAGGTGAGTTCGCTGAAGGCGATGAGATCATCATCGGCCCAGGTCGCAAAATCGAGAAAGGCAACAAGGCCACGTGGGAACCCATCGAGGCCGTTGTTAGCAGCATGCAGGGCGGGGGACTGAACCTCGACACGATGCATGCAGGCGGGCTCTGCGGCATGGCCACGTTCCTCGACCCGTCCATCACGACCGCCGACAACCTCTCCGGTCAAGTCGTTGCACGGAAAGGTGACCTACCCGAAATTCACACCGCCGTCTCGATTGAGGTCAGCCTCATGGATCACATGGTCGCTGGCGACGGTGAAGTACCCGAGAAGATTCATCCCCTTCGCAACAACGAGATGCTCATGCTCAACGTTGCCACCGCCACCTCGGTGGGTGTGACACGAAACGCAGAGAAGGGACGAACCGACCTTGATCTGCGCCTTCCCATCTGCGCCGACAAGGGGCAGCGCATTTCCCTCTCGCGTCGCATCGGTTCTCGCTGGCGCCTCATCGGCTACGGAACCATCGTGTGAGGCCTGCGCCATGCAGCACGTGCTCATCGATGCATGCGGATGGGTCGCTTGCATCGATGCCAACTTGAACATCGAGCGCGACTTGGAGGCTCTGCTCGGCCCCTGCACGTGGGTGCTTCTTCCCCGTGTTGAAGCGGAACTTGCTGAACTTGAGCGATCCCGCCCAAAGAAAAAATCCCTTTTGCTAAGTTTGCTGAACAGCCGCGCAATGCGAATGGACGGACAACAAGAGGGCCACACCGACGATGTTCTGGTCGCGTGTGCACAGCGCAACAACTGGGCAACGCTCACGGTGGACACGGCGTTGAAGAAGCGCCTCTACGAGGCCAACCTGCCGGTCATTGAGGTGCGGCAAAACAGCCATCTTCATCTCGTTGATTCGCTATAGAACGTTTAAGGTAGCGTGAAAAGGACGTCGTCCCCGTGACCGTCAAGCCATCCGATTTTCACGCCGGCATCGATCCAAGCATGGGCGTAGTTGATCGCCCCAAACGCACGGACCAAATCACCGGTGTCGAGGAAATGTTTGGCGTCGGAGGCATAGTCGTCCGCCATCCGAAGCATCACGGCGAGGTGGGCTCCTTCCGCCGAGGAGGGTTCCACAAGAGGCGTGGCTTTGCCACGTGCACGACGCGTGATGTCAAGGTAGGATTCGACGCGTTCAACAGAGAGTGAGGTCAATTCATCGCTCATTCGCCACCCTCCTTTTGGCGCTTCAACAAACGTCGAGCGTCTTCTGTACGACCCAATGCCTCGTAGAGTTCGATGGCCAAGGAGAGTTTTCCGAGGTCTTCCGCCTCTTGAGCCCGCACGAACATGTTTCGGCGTTCCTCCCAATTCCGGGCCATCGCTGCCTGAGCTGCAGCCCTGTACCTCCCTTCGCGCTCAGCATCGGCGAGATGGGGTGCTGTCCAACGACGAAGAAGGCCGTCTCGTGTGGCCGTTACCATGGCGTCGGGCGTGCAGAGGACCAGCAGGTCGCCGAGGTTCATGCCCTCGGTCAACGGCGGTTCAGCCTCATCGCCCGGGCCGTCGGTCATGGAAATCAGATGGCCCTCAATGCCAAGCACCCACCATCCGTCGCCGCTGCGAGCGGCAGCCATGGGCTCGAGGCTATCGAACTCAAGTCGGTTCAGCATGTCCCATCCGAACGGATGTGGGACACCCTCCCAGAGCCCACCGTCGCTGCTTTGCAACAGCAAGCGACCCTCTGCAAGCGTTGAACACCAACTCCATGGCCGATCCTCCAGTTTTCGCTTCCGGTCATCGCCGGTCAAACGACCGCACCAGAGATGACCGTCGGGATCCTGCCAGAGAAGGTGCTCTCGGTCCAGCCAACCCACCAACCGACGCACGGGCCCGCTGTCAACCCGACGGATGCCACGGCCCTGCTGAGAAAAGAGGTGGATTTCGCCCCTGCGACCTGCCAGCGCCCAACCTCCGCCGGGCCGGGGTGCCAGATCACTGAAGCCACCGGGTGCACTACGGCCTTCGTTCACCATGGAACCGTCGCTGGTGTTGAGCAAGTAGAATCCGTGCGCTGCGAGAAGGCCAACAGCGCCCTGTGTCGCCACTGCTGCGTGGACCTTGAACGGAACATCAACCTTCCAGCGGCTGCGGCCGTCAGCCTCGAGAAGCTCCAATTGGAGGCCTGCACTCACCAAGACCCCGCCCTCAACGGCAGCGATCGTGGCCACGCGCTCCTCGGCCTGCCACGACCAAGCGATGTGCCACGTCATTGACCCTCACCTCCTGCGATGGCGCCCCACGCCACCAATTGCGCCCTTGCTGCTTGTGTAAGCGTGTACTTGCGTGAGCGCCCGACCTGGCGTGCCTGAAGGATTCCGTGCTTCAAGAGACGATTGCTGATCTGGGAAAGGCGGGCACGCTTGATGCTGAGATGCGTCAACAACTCCTCATCAGAAGGGGAGTAGGCACGCTGGTGTGCGAGGGCAACAACGTAGCTCTCGCTTGCATTCAACGAGCCCAGGAGGTGTTTGTCAAGCGCATAGGATTCGTTTGGACCTGCACGTTCTCGAACTCGGCGCTGGAGGAACGCAAGGAGCCCAGGATGGTGTGAGCTGGTGGACGCAGCGTCGCCGCCCAACAGGCCAGCGAGCACGGAAAGCAGGTCTCGGTCGCTGATAGCCCGTTCGGAAACGGCGTGTTCTGCATCCGCTGAATCGAGCATGGCGTCATCGAGAGGTTCGTCGTCATGCCCTTCCACCAGACCAACTTCGTCATGGAGGAGCATGGCGGATTCTTCCTCGGGAATGGCCTCCGGGGCCTTCGCCGGGAGAAGCGCTTCGTCCACCCAGTACTCATATTCGCGAGACGACCCGATGAGCTCTTTCGAATTGTTTTGGTCGACTTCCTCGTCTTGGTCGGTGGCCAACTTGGCGTCTTTGTTTCGACTGGCCAGCCCTTTGAACATCCCGCGAACCGGTGTCCGGGGCCCCGATGCCTGGTCAGCGTCAATGATGGGCGTGTTGAAGGGGTTCGGTTGCAGCGGTTCGTCTTGTTCTTGCTGTTCGTGCAATCGATTCATGTCCAACTCAAACCCTGCCATCTCGGGGGGTTCGAACGTTGCCTCGTCGGCGCCTTTGCTGTCGGACAGGGGCGGTCGCTGGTTCCACGGCATGGAGGCGTCAATGACTTCGGAGATGTCCTCCGGGGCGCTGGTGTTGGCGGACGAGGGCGCTGCAGAAGCGTCCTCTGTGGACCCTTCGTTCGCGTCCATCGCAGCGTTGGGTAGCCGCTCAGCGTCTGGCCCGAGAACGGTCGACTCACCCCCGTCCTGTCCCATCAACCGATGGAGGCCGTGCGGTTCGTCGCGAGGAAAAATTCTCGCCGAGGTATCGAGGTGTGGCGCAGGTGGCTCACCGGATTGGCCCATCCTGATGCTATCGACCGCATCGCGGAGAATGGTGATCACCGAGGCGGGATAACCGTCACAGTCATCGAGGATGGCGGCCGCATCCTGAATCGTGAAGGCGCTGTCCATGACCCCGACCGAAGCCAAGCGCTGGTGCACCAGCGCCATCACGTCGTTGGCCGTGAACGGCGGCAAGCGAATGAGGTCAAACCCGTCCACCACGGCTGCCGGAAGGTGGTGGCGCTCTTTTACGTCGCAAACCAGGATCAGCAGCGCATTCAATCGCTCAAGGGACGAGTGAGCGTCTCGCAGGGCAACCTCAAGAACGGAAAGATCGCTTGCAGGAACGTCAATGACAATCATCGGGAGTTTGTCGTTGTAGGCGTACATTTCGTTCACCAGTTCGGTGACCAGCTCCGTACGGCTGGCCGGCGGTTCACCTCCGATCATTTGCCGGTAGCACATGCTGAGAAGCGATGTCGCAGGCGAGTGGGCAGGCAGGTGATCGATGGTTGCCACGGAAGCAGCATACGATTTCAGGCAGCTGACCAGCGAGGTTCGACCTGACCCCAATGGCCCCAACAGCATGACCCGGCGAGCAGAGCGAAATCGCAAAAAGTTCTGAAGGCGAACGAAAATGTCCTCACGCCCAACGAGTTTCCCCGACTCCCCTGGTTCGAGCGGGCGGATGGAAAACGGGTTTTCCTCAAGACAAGGAAGGCCGTATGCATGGGTTTCTCGAACCATGGCCGAGCAACCCCTTCCAAGTATATGATGTTTCAGCGGAATCCAGGCACACCAAGAGCCGTTACCACATGTTAATCGTTTCACGGGACGGTCATTTTCGTCCCATTTAACGCCAAATTAACGCATTATTAACGCGTTAGTCAAAGCGTTAATCCCGTTAGAACTATGTCTGTTTCATCAACTCAACGGCGATTGTTTCAAGGAACGAACACCCCACCCACCAACGGGAGCGACATGCCGGTTGACAACAGTCGAGTCAAGGGATTGTACAAACTCAGCGTTGAAGAACGCCGCTCGTTGGTCGCCGCTGCAGCCAACCTCACGGAGGAACATGTTGCCGCACTTGCAGCCCATGGTGAGCTTGACGAAACCGCCGCCGATCGCATGATTGAGAACGTCATTGGCACGATGTCGTTGCCGGTGGGCGTGGCGACGAACTTCATTATCGACGGCTCGCACTACTTGATTCCGTTCTGCCTTGAGGAATCGAGCGTGGTCGCTGCTGCATCAAACATGGCCAAGCGCTGCCTGCAACACGGCGGCTTCACGACCAACAACGACGCCCCCGTAATGATCGGGCAAATTCAACTCCTGGACGTTGATGACCTTGAACAAGCAACCACTCACATCAATGAGGCAAAAGATGCCTTGATGGCGTTCTGCAACGATATTCCGTCCAGAATGATCGCCATGGGCGGAGGTTGCAAGGACATCGAAATCCGCCGTCTACCCACCCAGATGGGCGAGATGCTCATCGTTCACCTGCTGGTTGATTGCCGTGATGCCATGGGCGCCAATGCGGTCAACACCATGGCCGAACGTGTCGCTCCACGGCTCGAGGCGTTGACGGGTGGACGTGCACATCTCCGCATTCTTTCCAACCTTGCAGGCCACCGACTGGCGAGGGTGCAAGCCGTCTTCACACCGGAAGAAATGGCTTCGGATGGAACCCACGAGGACGGTTTGGCCGTCATCAGCGGTATTCTTGAGGCCCATGCCTTCGCTGTCGAAGACCCCTTTAGAGCGACCACGCACAACAAAGGCGTGATGAACGCCATCAGCAGCGTTGCGCTTGCCTGCGGCCAAGATTGGCGAGCCATCGAAGCGGGGTGCCACGCCTGGACAACGATGGCAGACGGTCGATACACGTCCATGTCGGCATGGAGGCAGGACACCGAAGGAAATCTGGTCGGCAGCATGGAACTCCCCATGGCGGTTGGCATTGTGGGAGGGGCTTCCAAGGTTCACCCCGCTGCTCAAGCCAACCTCGCCATTCTGGGCGTGGAAACGGCTCAAGAGCTGGCTGGCATTATCCTGTGTGCCGGTTTGGCCCAAAACCTCGGAGCACTTCGTGCGCTTTCAACCAAGGGCATCCAAGCGGGCCACATGAAACTCCACGCCAAGAACATGGCTGTCAGCGCCGGTGCTGTCGGCGAGGAGGTCGAGGTGTTGGCTGCCCGGCTTCAGGCGCATGAGGGGCATCGGACACAATCCCTGGTTGAATCCTGGCTCAAGGAGCTACGTGGCGAGTAAGTTCACTCTTCCTCGGCAACGGGGAGCGAAGACTGAACCGTACCGTCTTCGCCCGATTCCTCTTTGAGAATTTCTTTTTGATCGCCCAATTCGTCCAGCAACCCGCTGGATTGGACTTGTTCCCTGAACCAGGCCTTGACCTTCTTTCGGTCCGTGTGCGGGCAGCCAAACGCCTCTGAAAAGCGGCGCGTGGTTGCCAGCCGCCGGGTGTTGCCGTCCTTTCGTCGGTCGATCATCCCGTGTTGGGCCAGTTCCCGAACATAATCGTAGGCTTTCTGGCCGAGAAGTTCAACCAGACGAGATTGTGGCATGGGCTGGTGATAAGCGATGAGGGCGGCGGCTTTGAGCAACTTCGGAGGCATGTCCGTCTTTGTTTCCCGGGGCAGGTGAGAGGCGATGGTCGGTTTGACCTCGAGGGCCCAGCGATCGCCAACCTCAGCGAGTTGAAGCGCACCTCCCTTTCGCCGTTTGAGCGTGGCTTGCAGGGAACCAAGGCAGTCGAGCATTTCGTCTTCGTCGTAGCCCAGCACCTTGGACAATTCATCAACGGACATCGACTTGCCCGAGCTGAACAAGGTTGCTTCGATCAAGGATTCCAACGGTAATTCAGCCATGTCTTCCCCTCACTCCACCAACCAATCGTGTTCCTCAAACGATTCAGCAGCGTCTGCCACCATGGTCGACTCAACCGCAGATGGTTGGTTTTCAGCCTCTTTGGCAGCCTTCGCTTCCAGTTTTGCCTGCCGGCGGGCTTCACGTTCCTCCGCCAACCTCGCACGCTCTGCGATGGCTTCCATGCGATGCTCCGAACCCGTGGTCTGGCCGTCGAGTTCCACGGCATCTTCGGCCATCAGGGCCTCCACCGCCTCAAGGACGTCCGCAAAGGACGTCAACTCAGGCCATAGGTCTTCGATCATGATGTTGGCAACGGCCTCTCCTTCCTGTGAGATGCTGGCCATCCGCCGGTGCGTGAGGAACAACCCTGCGATGAACGACGCAACGAAGGCCTCGCTGTCGGGGTCGTCAAGTGCAGCACCGAACGTTGACACCAGAAGCGGTTTGAGTTTTGCAATGACATCGACAAGGGGCACCGTCGGCGAGCCAGCCGCTTCGCAGGTTGATTTCAACGCATTCCAGCAGCGTTCAATGTCGCCCTCCAAGTCCTCGTTGTGCATTCGTCCCCCAACGTCCTGGAGGTACTCGCCGAGTTCCCGCTCGTGTTCCAAGCGGTTGATTTCTCGCTGCTTGAGCGCTTCTGCATCGTCGGCAGCGTCCTTGAACGCCGAGAGCAGTTCGGCGAGCGTGACGGGGCGCCCCTCGTCTCGGCGAACGCGCTCATCAAACAAATTGGTGAGCATTTCGTCCGCATCGCCGTCCAGAACAGACTGCGTGAAGAAAAATGCCTCATCATCGTATTCGCTTTCCCAACCGAAGGCGTGGTCGTCGTCCCACTCATCTTCTTCCACGGGTTGTATTTTCTCAAAAAGGACGGCCGACTGGTGGTGAAGCACCTCCCACGAAAGGCGAATGAGACGCCCGCAAGCAGGAAGGTCGAGGTTCTCGCCGTCTTTGACGCGTTGGGCAAACACCAAGAGGAAGGCTGAGAGGTCAACGTCCCACGGGTTGAAGGCTTCTTCACGGACCAGCGAGAGCACCAAGGCCACGGAGCGATCGAACGGATCGTGAAGGCTCTGGTGCTCGGCTTCCTCGGTGGCGGCGATGGCGGCAATGCGTTGGCCGAACTGCTCTGCATCCTCTCGGTCTTCACCTTGACCGAGAAGCTGGTCGATGACCTCCTGTTGGAGGAACCAACGATCGAGCACGCTCTGTTCTTCCACCACGTTCTCACCTCACTGTTCTTCTGCTTCAACCCGTGATTCTTCATCTACCGGCGTCTCTGAGCGATCGTGCTGCTCTGCCTCAGCCACCTTGGAGGCAACCTCTGCGCGCTCGTTGATGTCTTCGGTAAGCTCACTGGTCCGCTCCATCAGGCCACCCAGCGAAGCCTCGGTGCTTGGCGCTGAAGGCGTCGCATCGTGCATGTGGTTGAGCAAGCCGCCAAGGCTTCGCGGAACCGCCAAGGCTTCGGGAACCTCCGGCATGTCTTGGGCAGCCGAAACGGCGTCCATGATACGACTCTCGTTCTTGTCTGCGTCCTTTTGCGCTTCTTTGAGCGCAGCTTCACCCAGCGCGATGGCTCGCTCACGATCGAAGTCGAGGATACGGCGACTGCAACCGTCTCCCCCGTGCGTGATGCCGATGTGGTGGTCGGCAAGTTTGAGCGAGACTTTTCGGAGCGTGACCATGATGAATTGTGCTCGCTTGCTGCGTTCTCGGCACATCTTCGCAATTCGCTCAGCGTTGTAAGCGTCGAGGTTTTGGTCAACTTCGTCGAAGTAGTAGAACGGGCTCGGATCGTAGTCTTGGATGGCAAAGATGAGTGCCAACGCAGCCATGGATTGCTCTCCACCCGACAATTGTTGTCGGCTGACCTTGGAGGACTTGCCACGGGGTTGGGCCCACAGTTCGAGACCGCCCTTGAACGGTTCATCCGGGTTCTCCAAGAACAGCTCACCTCGCCCACCGTCTGAAAGTTGGTGGTAGGAGATTTTGAAATTCTCGTTCACCTTTTCAAGCACGGTCACCAGTCGTTCCTTTCGCTGGGTTTCCAACTGCTCGGTGACCTCGATGAGATGCTTCCGACGAGCCTGCAGCGTGGCGAACTCGTCCTTCATGAGGTCGAGCCGGGCCTGGCATTCGTCGTATTGCTCAATGGCCATCATGTTGACGTTGCCAAACCCTTCCATCCGGCGCTGGAGGTTTCGAAGTTCGCGCTCCAACTCGCCCACGTTCTTGAGGTCCTCAGGGAGGTCGTGGAGGGAAAGGTTGGCCTCGATCAGTTCCTGCGCCATGAGTTGAACCTCTGCCTCTTTGTCGCTGATGGTTCGCAGCAATTCCTCTGCAAGCCGACGATGGTTCTGTGCTTGGTTGAGGCGCTCTTCGTTTCGAACCTTGAGGGTGGCTCGCTGATCGGTGAGTTCCTGCCGCTCCTCCTCCAAGCCTTGGTTTTCCTCAAGGTAAACGGCCTGTTCGTCCTTCTTGGCTTTGAGAGAAAGACGGTCGGTCGCCAACGAGGCCTCCAATTCATCGATTCGTAGAAGGCGGGTTTCTTTGTTTTCCGAGAGGGTGTCCAGGCGCCCCTGAGTTTCGTCCACCCTTCGCTGCAAGAGCGCTTGGTGACTGGTGCCGTTGCTCAACACTTCCTCTGCTTTGTCTTTGGCTCCGTTGGCGGTGACACGAAGCAGGTCAACGGCGTGCATTCGGTCCCGGAGATGTTCGGGGCTGGCTGCCTCAACGGCCTCTTTGGCCGCATCGTAGGCCTCCTTCGAACTGGCCAAAATACGGTCGGCCGCGTCCAGTCCATGGAGGGCCGCTTGAGCGCTTTGGCGCAACTCGTCAAGTTTTGATTCAAGCCCTGCGACAACGCCCAGCGCCTTTTTGTGCGCCTGACCGACCTGCTTTTGTTCGGCCTTGACCTCACGCACTTCGGTGGCGTAAGAATCGTCCACCATGGCGTTGATCTTGTTTCGGATGCTCTGTTGATTCATGCGTGCTTCCCGGAGCGCCCCGTTGACGGTCTGTTCCATCAAGTGGAACTTCTCCACCTCTGCGGTGTGCTTCTCCACCTCGGAAGCGCCCTGAATACGGCCGCCGAAAGCGATGTTCATTTTTCGCTTGGAACCACCGACCATCGCACCGCCCGATTCGATCACGTCGCCACGAAGCGTGACGAAGCGAGTCCCGCCCATGTACTGACGGGCAACGCTCAAGTTTTCCACGATCAGGGTGTTTCGCAGGGCAAAGCGCACGGCGACATCGATGCGGGGGTCGTAGTCCAACATCTCGTGAGCGAAGCCCAGCACGCCGTCCTTGCGTGCGGTCATGACGGTTTTTCCACCGGCTCGGGAACTGCTCAATTTGTTGAGCGGGAGGAACGTCGCTCGCCCGGCCCGGTTCTCAGCCAGCCAGCGAATGGCGTTGGCAGCGTCCTGATCGGTTTCAACGACCACGGAGGCCATGCCTGCCCCGATAGCGGTGGCGAGGGCCACCTCATGAGCACTGTCTTTGGGAGCGCAGAGTTCGGCCACCGTTCCGATGATGCCTCTCAACGCCTGATTGTCGCGTGCGGCCAGCACGGCGCTGGCACCGCCGGCGAGTCCCTTCGCACCCGATTTCTGTTCCATCTCGGCTTTGGCGAGGTTAAGCGCTCGTTCTGCTTCTCGGAGCCTGACTTCGATTCTGGTTCGGTCTTCGGAAAGTTGGGCCTCTGCTCGCTGCGCCTCTGCGAGTTGACGCGCAAGCGCTTCACGGTCGTACTCGGGTGCATCTTCGGCCAATTCTTGCAGTTTGATGTCCAGCTCGCCGAGGGCAAGCCGAATTTCCTCGGATTCCTCTTGGGCGTCTGCGAGTTGCTGACCGACCAGGTCGGCCTCAACGGCCAACTTGTCCACCTCGGATTGAGCTTCAGCACGCTGTTCCTCATGTTCGCCGACAAGGGCCTCTGCTGAAGCCAACGCCTCGCTGAGGTGCTCGTTCTTTTCACCCGCCGTGGCGAGGGCGGCTCGCACCTGCTGTTCTTCAGCACGGGCTTCTTCGAGTTGTTGGAGTGCTTCGGCAAGGGCCGCGTTTGCGGATTCAAGGCTGGACTTGAACACAGAGAGTTCGTCCTTGGCCTCCCCGAGTTGTTCGTCGAGTGCAGCGAACTCCTGTGCTTCTTCCTCCTCTTCCTTCGCTGCCTCAAGCAGTCGGTCGTTGTTGAGTTCAATGGCTACTTGGAGGCGTTGGATGGCCTGGCCGAGTTCGGAGGTCTCCCCTCCGGTGAGCTGGTTGATCTCCTTTTGGAGTTCGGCGATTTTGTCGTCAAGTTCCAGCAGCGTTTTTTCCGTGGCCTTGTGCTCGTCGAGCAGGTCTTGGCTTTGCGTGATGTATTTTTGCCGCTCGTCGATATGGAACGCCAGTTCGTTTTTCAGCGTCGCATAGCGAGATTGAAGCAACATGGCGTTGGTGACTTGGATGGCATCCGAGACTTCCTTTGCTTTCTGAGCGACATGACGCTCCTTGGCCAGCGTGGACAACCGCTCAAGTTGTTCTTTTTCGAGCAGGCCGATGCGGTCTAGATAACTCTCAACCATCTCTTTCTGCTTGTTCGCCTTCCGAATTTCGTCATCGTATGACGTGACGCCTGCGACGTTGTCGAGCACCTTTCGGCGTTCGTTGGCCGTCATTTTCGCAAGGCTCGTGACATCACCTTGCAGCACGATGTTGTAGCCGTCAGGGCGTGCATTGGCCGCACCAAGCAAGCGGTGGAACACTTTCTGCGTGCTGTCCTCGCCGTTGAGCTTGTAGGTGGTGACCGGGTTGTTTGACGCCGTCAGGCGGATGCTTCTCGACATGCGAATTTCTTCTTTGTCAAGCGGTAAGCGTCGACGACCGTTGCTCATGACGGGGTTGGCGAACACGAGGGTCACGGAACAATCCCTTGCGGGTTTGGAATTCTTTCCACCGTTGAAGATCAAGTCCGTGGAGTTTTGAGCACGAATCACTCGGTTGGATTTCGGGCCGAGAACAAACTGAATGGCGTCGCCGCAGTTCGATTTACCCGACCCGTTTGGACCGGTGATGGCGGTAAAACCACGGTCCAACGGGACGGTGACTTCGCCCTTGAACGATTTGAAATTTAGCACTTCAAGTGATTTTAGGTACATCCCTATCCCTCATGCAACGGAACGTTTGTTCCATCACTTTCCCCCCACCCATGCTTGAGGGGTTTTAAAATATCCGAAAAAACACGGCTCAGTGCCACGGTTTTGAGGGGTCAGGTTTGAGCGCCGAAGGGGGCTTAAAACACGCCGTGATTGTTGCACTTTTTACATCCCGCACCTTGGCAGTACGGGCAGGTCGCCATGACCAGCAGCTTGCTTCGCCTCCGGCTCATGGCGAGGTCCTTGTCGGAACGAAGGAAGCGGGAGCGTTCAGATCGTTCCAGCGCGGTCTTGTTGTGCTTCCCTTTGTCAAAAAAGGACGAGCGGAAAACACCGGCCTTTTCGCGACGACGCTCCAACTTGTCACGAGTTTGTGCGACCGCTTCCGCCTCCCAGTATTTTGGCCCCCGAATCATCAGCACACCGATCACAGCGAACATGATTTGCACCACCCACCCGGCAACCGGGAACGGGAAGAGAGCCGCCAGGCCGTCGGAACTGGCCGAGGTTGGAAGAAGGGAAAGGCGATCCAACACCGCAAGCGTGCACAACGCAGAGCCCATGATGAAACCGATTTTCCTCAGTCGGCGGGCCCAGCCCTTGTTTTGCGGGAGTTCGAACCCGTAGACGAACAAGAAAAGGCCCTCCATCATCATCAAGAGATCGGCCCCCGACCATTGACCGACCTCGCCCAAGCAATAGGACGTACCGCTTGACCGCAGTTCTTCCTCGACGGCGTCAAAGGAGCAGCTCGGCTCGAACATCAACAAAGCATCGAGTTTGTACCCCTCTGCACCGTCGATGACCTGAGGCGCCACGCTCCCAAACTGCACGTTGGCAATGACGAAGAGCATCATCAGCGCCCCGAAGGCGGTGAGAATTTTGCGCATTGAAAAGCCAAACACAAGGAATCCTCGGTCATCCCAGCCGGCGCCAATTCATAGGGATTGCGAGACGCACGAACAGGCGGTGCGTCCATCACCGTCAAGAAGGGGGAGCGGGAGGGGAAACCGCAGGAGGGGCACATGGCACACATCGCCATCATCGGGAGCGGCATCGCAGGCTTGTTTGCCGCCAGCCAACTTGCGGACGCTGGCCACAGCGTCACCGTCGTCACGAAAAAAAGACCCAAGGATTCCTCCACCAACTGGGCCCAAGGCGGCGTGGCTGCCATCCTTGACAAGACCAACGTGGAAGGGATGGAATCGCACGTACAAGACACCCTGAGTTCGGGCGATGGCGCCTGCGACGAAGCCGTTGTTCGGTCGATCATCAGCGAGGCCGGTGAGCGCATCATGGACCTGATTCGCATCGGCGTTGAGTTCGAAAAGGAAGAAGACGGGACCTATTCGCTGATTCGTGAGGGGGGCCACTCCTCCAAGCGGATTCTTCACGCCAAGGACGCCACGGGGAAGGAAATTGAGAGAGCCCTCACGGCGTATGCCCGCCATCACTCAAACATCTCGTTGAAGCCCAACACCCTCGCCATTGACCTGATCCAGCGCCGACACGGCGAGCCTGAAATGGGGGTTGCGGGGGTCTGGTGCCTGGATCAAGATTCACAGGCTGTCCTCACCCTCGAGGCCGATGCCATCGTGCTGGCGACAGGGGGTGTGGGGCGATTATGGAAACAGACCACCAACCCGGATGTCGCCACAGGTGATGGTTTGGCCATGGCCTATAGAACAGGGGCAAGCGTGGATGACATGGCGTACATTCAATTCCATCCAACCGCGCTCGCTTCAGCCTCTCCTCGCCCCTTCCTCATCTCCGAAGCCGTTCGAGGCGTGGGTGCGGTGCTGCTTGACGACGACGGCCTTGCTGCGTGGTCAGCTGCCTGTTCAGCCGCAAAGAAAGAGAACGGAGAGCTGCCCTTGCCTGGGCCGTTTTCCTTCACGCTTGAGTTCACGCCCGACGGCTCTCTCGCCACGAGGGACATCGTCGCTCGGGCGATTGATCAGCAGATGAAGAAAAAGGGAACACAACACGTCCACCTGGTCACATCGCACCTCGATCTCCCGTGGCATGAAAAGTTCCCAACCATCGCTCGCCGTTTGGCCGATGAAGGGCTCGAACTTGGAACGGACCCGATTCCCGTGGTGCCTGCTGCCCACTACATGGTTGGCGGGGTTCGTGTGGACGACATCGGCCGGGCCTTCCTGCGCGGTACCAACGAACCGATGCCGCACCTCTATGCCATTGGCGAAGTGGCCTGCACCGGCATGCACGGAGCCAATCGCCTGGCGTCCAACAGCCTCCTGGAAGCCGTCGTGTACGCCCATCGTGTCGCTCAGCATCTCATCCAACACCCGCCACCTGCCTACGAAGGCAGCCACCCTGCATGGCGTGCGGACGGTTTGGGTTCGCTGCGGGAGCACGCACCGATCAACCACGATCGCGCCAGTCTGGTGCAAACCATGACCGAAGAAGTGGGCATTGTGCGCTCAAACCAGCGACTCAAGCGCGCACAACGCCGACTCAACCTGCTCCACAACGAGGTGGACATGATGTGGCAGACCGCTCGACCGACGCGAGAGATTGTGGAGTTGCGAAATCTGTGTCTTATTGGCCAACTGGTCGTCAACGATGCCTTAGGTCGCACCGAGAACAGAGGATTGCACTACAACGTCAACCTGCTCAAGGATGACACGCTTGAATGAGCGAGGCCAACATCTGGTTGATGGGAACGGGGATTCCGTGCCCCTCTGCAAGGGAGACAACCGCTTGGTTGAGGGCGTCAATTTCAGTTGCCTTCCCCATCTTGAGGTCTTGAAGCATGCTGCAGGTGTTGCCGGCCGTCCGTTCCAGCACCTCTCTGAGTTGGGCCTCAAACACCGGCTCCGGTGGAAGCGGGACGCGTTCCATCGCTGCGACCTGAGCGGCCTCACGATAGACCATCATGCATGCATTGAACAGGCCGCTCTCCAGCAGTTCACCGTTGGCCAGCCCAGCCAGTGCAGCGATGGGGTTGATCGCAAGGTTCAGCACGACCTTTTCCCAAATCAAGGCGGCAGCATCGTCGTGGAGCCACGGATTGAGTTCCGCAGCCTCCAACAAGGACCTGACTTGCTCAACTCGGTTTGGTTCAGGACCCAATGGAGGTGCTGCCAAGCCAATTCCACCGAAGCCAGCCCAAACAACCCCGTCCCCCTCTGCGTAGGCGCCGTGTGTGGTGCTCGCCGCAAGAACAGAGGCAGGACCATGAATTCGGGTCAGGGTTTCGACGTGACCCAACCCGTTGCACAAGGCCAAGACCAGACCGTCCGGCTCGAGGAAGGTTCTCGCTGCTTGTGCCAGGTGCGCAACGTCGCCCG
>CAXGZM010000014.1:0-18916 GCA_964014165.1 uncultured euryarchaeote
TGGCGCCGACCGTCGTCGCGTCGGTCGCTCCGGAATCCTCGCTGGTCCCTCCCGCCTTGACGTCGGTCGTTTCCACGGTCTCGGGAACCGCGCTCACCGCGTGAGTCCTCCCGCTTTTTCTTGGCACGAACGGTGACGGGTACCCCGATCAGCGCGTCCATGTCCAGCGAGCGGTCGATGTGAGCGACGTGAGCGAGCGGGTGGTCGGTGCTTCCGATCACGCCGTCGACTTTCCCAATGTAGGTCCCGTCATCAGCACGGACCATGATGGCGTTCAAGGCCGGAGAGGAACCGTCAAAGTGCACGAGCAAGCCACCTTCGTGGCTTTTCGCTTCTACGGTACCCGTAAACATCTCAAGACCTGTTCAATCCTGCGGCCAAGTGCTTTTGGTGTTGTCGGTATCAGTCCTGCTTCCTTCGCTGAAGCAGCAAGGCGGCACCGAGCATTGACACCGTGGCCAAGAACGAGAGGGAGGGCAGGGCTCCGGTTTCATCGTCCACCACCGGTGGGGCGATGGTCGGCGGTTCTTCGGCGACGGGGCTGGGGATGCCCACCGCCAACTGCGTGCTGGCGCCGGACTCATCAACCGCCGTGATCAACACGTCATAGTCGGTCAGGCCGTTGGCAAGGCAGATCGCTGTTGAGACCTCCACCACCCAGTTGATGCCGTTGATCTCGAACCCTTGGTAGTCTGCACCGCAGATCGTAAGGCTCATCGTGACGGCTTCCAAGTCGGGGTCGGATACCAGGCCGTACATGTCAAACTTGAGTTGGCTTTCATCCCACGTGGCGTTTTCACCGTCAAAGTTGACGGCGACCGAGACGGTGGGTGGCGAATTCGGTTTCGTCAGCCCGAGGGTGATTTCGGCTTGGTGACCGAGCATGTTGGAGGCTTCAGCCGTCACGGCGAAGGCAAACGCACCGGGGCGGATGCTCTGGAGCGGAACTGCGGTGGTCACCGGTGTTGAGGCCACCGTTGTGGTTTCACCGATGGCCGCCATCTGTCCGTTTTGGACCGCACGAGCGGAAAACAGGAACTCACTGACCAAACCGGTGGAAGTGATGGTGAGGCGAGCGTTTTTCCCGTCATCGTCGACCGTTCCCGTGGCGGTGTAGAGGCTGCCAAACGTCCAGGTTCGGGTGTCGTTTTCGTCAATTGCGCCCAGGGGGTCAACCGGCGTGCAGGTGGCCGTGGCAACGGTCGAGGAGGCGGGTTGGGTGATGAAGAAATCACCCAACACGTTGGTTGAGACGCTCCATCCCTCTTCGTCAAAGGCGCACTGAAGGGACCATCCGTTTTCATCCGAAGCCCAGCTGTTGCCGGTTTCTGCCGTTGCAAAACGCCACGTTCCCTCACCCGGGGTGGGGACGATGGTGCCGTTTTCTGGGGCGACGCTGGTCCACATGGGAGGCTCGTTCATCTCAAGTTCCTGCGTGGTGAAATCCATGAACATGTTACAGTACAACTCCCACTGCGTTCGGTCAAAGCTAACCAGCTGCGTGACTCGCAGGGCGCCGTCCGGGAGGTACGTGAAGGAGGGTTCGCCGATGTGGTCGCAAGTTTCTCCACTCTCGGGTTGGTTGTCGACCACTCGGAAATCGTACATGCGAAGTCCTTGGAGCACGGGGAAGGTGACCACCAAGGCAGCATCGCTCATGTTGCTGATGTTCATGGCCATGGTGAAGTTGGAGACGCCATCGTTGGGCAGTTTGTCCCAGCGCACGTTGTTGGTTTCCCCGTCGGCGACGAAGAGGCTGATTTCCATGTCATCGGTGATGGAGGTTGGGACTTCCTCGCAGTCGGTGGAGCGGCCTGCGTTGATGCACGCCCTGGAATCGGGGTGCCCGTCCGGGACCAGGTTGATTTCATCCAAGCCAATGCCATCCTCGACGAATTCGAAGTCGTTCCAGTCAACGCCACCGGAGTGTGGGATGCCTTCGCGCATGCCGAGTCGCGTGTCCATGGCACCGATGCACTTGGGGCCAATGCTTCGCACAGCGTCGCGCTCGTCGGTGCTGATCCAAGAGTTGTTTCCACCGGGAAGCCCATCGAACAACCCGTCAAGGTTGTCCCGAACGACGGCGGAATTTGAGCCGTTCACCCAGGCATTGGCGTACATGTCGCCCGTTGCCCAATCGTCGTTGACGGCGAGTTCAAACAGCGCGAAGTCGTACTCAAAGAGGTCTTCAAACGTCAATCCACCGCATTCTTCAGCGATTTGATCGTCCAACGCCTGCCTGCCTTCGGTGGAGGAAACCACCGGGACATCGGTGTACGACGTGATAACAGGTGAGGATGTCACGCCGAGCAAAACGAGCGTGATAAGGAGGGCGAGCATCGGTACGGTCCAACGGCGTGCCATACCTTACGGTTGAGTTTCGCCTTCATGAAGCATTGGTTGATTTCCCTAAGGGACAAGCCGTTCCATTCGCTTGTGGAGTGCCCACCAGGGGAGCGCCGTCCACAACAGTGCTGCAAACCATGTCTGCCACGCAGCAACGCCCCGATCAATCGTCGGTAGCTGTGTTTCCAGCAGGTGGTGGTAGACGCCGTTGGGTGACAACAGGTCCAGCATGCCTTCCAGTGCGACCCATGCAGGATCGTTGGCTTCCCCGACGGCCACCCCGGAGGCGTAAGCCACCATGGTGGTCACCAGCGCCCACAGGAAGGTGAAAAAGAACCACACACCGATGCCAAAGGCGATGGCCGTTCCTTGCTCTTTGGCGGAGGTTGATGCCAACAGGGCGAAAAGCGTGTACCAGAGGACAATGAGGCCGGTTGCTACGGCGTACACGACGGCTTCGGTCATCGTTGGCCATTCACCCAAACGGAACCGAACGACGAGGAGGCAGGCCAGCAGCAGGGCGTAGACCGGTATCAGGATGCTCTGAGCGTGGCCGAGAATCAGCGCCGTGGCCTGGTGCCGTCGTGGCATGGGCTGCGCCAGACGCACTTCCAGCATGCCGCTGGCTCGGTCCTTGCTGACGCCGTCAAAGGCCATGAGGACGGCGCACATGGTGGCCCCAAACACCACGCCCAGCGAGGCATAGAACAACACTTCCATGGCGGTGTCGGGACGATGACCGCCCGGCAGCACGATGTTGGGGTCGGAAAAGCCCCACGCCATGCCCGGGAGAAACAGCAACAGAATGGGCAGCATGATCTTCAATCGAATGCCCGCCAAGCGTTCTCTTCGTATCCGGGCGGCGACGTTGAGAATGCGTTGAAGGTCACTCATCTTCTCTCGCCTCCAACGGTTGCATGGGCAGGAGCGCAGAAGAGGCGACCTCCAGGGAAATGTCATCCACGCTCATGCCGGTTGCTGCGCACAACCATTCGACCAAATTTGGACGAACGGGTGCCCAAGAGGTCAACGCAATGCTGCTGCTCTTGGCCGCTTCCAACGCGTTGACCGAAGGGCCACTCACGGTGAGCGTCCATCGGTGTTCTTCTTGCTCAAACGAGAGGATTTCCTCCTCGCTCACCAGTGCCTTCGGGTCCACTGCGCCGGTTCCGGTGATGGCGTACCTGCCGCTCAAGCCCAATCGTTCCTCGACTTCGCCAAGCGGCCCCTCGTCCAACAATTGGCCTCGGTGAAGCAAGGCAACACGGTCGATCAACCCCTCCAACTGAGCCACCATGTGCGAGGAAATGACGACGCTGACACCTTTCGATGCCAGGGTTCGTACGAGCGAGGCAAAAGCTTGAGCTGCGACAGGGTCGAGCCCGTTGAAGGGTTCGTCCAGGAGCAACACCTTGGGCGAGCCCAAGAGTGCGGCTGCGATGGAAAGCCGCTGGCGCATGCCCTGACTCAGGTTATCCAGTGGTTCGTCGCGACGGCTGCGCAAGCCCACCAAAGCCAGCAATCGCTCAACGGTCTTGGCCGACGTGGCGCGCATCTCACCCAGTTGTGTCAGTGCGTCAACCACCGTTGAGCGCCCCTGCCAGCGAACCTGTTCGGGCATGTGTCCAACGAAGGTACGCAAATCTTCAACCTCCGTCCAAGTCGAGCCGTCAAACCTGCTCCTGACCTCCCCCGACTGAAGCGGGAGGATGCCCGCCATCATCCGCAACAGCGTCGTTTTCCCGGCTCCGTTTGGTCCAATCAGGCCCAAAACGGCTCCTTCGTGCAGGTCGAGCGACACACCAACAACACCGGGCCCCTCTCGTTTTGCCCAGGGCTTTGTCAGCCTGGGAGCCGGTATAGCGTGCCGATGTTGGACGGACCGAAAGGAAAGAACCGCGTCCGCCATGGCCAAACGCACGGGAAACCCTCGCATCAACCTTAGCGAAAGGCGAACCTCTATGGCAGGCATGTGAAGACTTGAGGCCGGTATTGACGATGTGGCAAGGCGTCCTCCAATCGTTGGCCCCGTTGGTGGGGGGCGGACTTGCGTTGTTCCTTTACCACCGGCGCACTGCTGAGGTGGAGGAGGGCCACCACTGGACCGGGGCCATCGGCGTGGGCGGGGTCCGCATGGCCCTGGCGTTTGCCATCCTCATCTGGCTGGTGCCCGCAGGTGCGCTGTTGGTCCTCCCGCTGTTGCTGCTGCTGTCCGTTTTGAGTCCAGCAGGTCGCCAGGAATGGTCAGAACAACGAACGCCTCGGCTGGTGGCACTCGCCGTGGCGATGCTCTGTCTCATGGCGACGGGTTTTCTTCCCGTCTCTCAGCCTGTCTCGCCCGAGGACTGGGGCCAACCGTTGTTCACTGAAAACCCGCATGCACCCGTGTACCCCGCCGGTCAGCAATACACGTGGTTTACCACCGACGTGGTGGTCTTGCAGTCCCTCACGTTGCGTCTCCCGCACCAGCCGGGGGTCATGGGCGCCGAGACGGTGGCACTGACGTTGGCTTCTCTCATGAACATGGAATCCGGTCGACTGACCCAAGCGATCGAACTGATCGACGAGGAGGTGCCCTTCGTTCGTCTCAACCCCGATGAGATCACGTTGCAGCCCGTGCCTGCACCGTCAACCGTCGACATCATCACCGGCAGCTGGGATTCGGGGGAGGTCGAAACGGTGGTCTTCAGAAACTACGACATCAACACCACGGCCTTCGGGTCAGCGCCGGAGGGCACAAAGGTCGGGGAGATGGTGCTGGCCGCCAAAGCCTCGTGGGGCGGCCAGTTGGACATTCTCGTCATCGTTCGGCCCCTTCAACCGCCCAACGTGGATTACGATGGAACGGGTGAAACATGGATTCGGGAGTGGCTCCTCGCACGTGGCTGACGCCATCACGAACCCGTTCAAAAGGGCCCACTCGATGTCAGAGGGTGCTCAGTAGCGGACCTTCTGGCGGGTCAAGGTGCGCCAGATGCGCTGCAGGGGGTCGTAGTAGCGGTCCACCACGCGCTCTTTGAGTTGGATGATGGCATCGTCCGTGATTTGGATGCCAGCAGGGCACACCTCGGTGCAACATCGGGTGATGTTGCAGTATTCGACGCCGAATTCCTTCTTGATTTCAGGAACACGGTCTTCGATGTCAAGCGGATGCATTTCGTATTGAGCCAATCGAACGAGGTTGCGAGGTCCGGCGAAATCATCGAACAACTCGTGGTCCCGCAGCACGTGGCAGGTGTTGACGCACAGGAAACACTCGATGCACTCACGGAAGTGCTGAACACGGTCGGCTTCCATCTGATTGAACTCCCAATCCATTGATTCGGGGCCGTTGATGGGCGCAATGCGCTGGGCGACGTCGTAGTTCCAGCTCACGTCGGTCACCAGGTCCTTGACGTGCGGGAACGTCTTCATCGGACGGATTTCGATGGGTTGGCCGGCAGGGGTTTCAGCGACCACGTCGCTCATCCGCGTCATGCACATCAGGCGGGGGCGACCGTTGATCTCAGCCGAACATGAGCCACACTTGCCGGCTTTGCAGTTCCAACGAACCGCCATGTCAGGCTCCTGGTCGTGTTGGATGCGGTGAAGACAGTCGAGCACGACCATGCCTTCGTCGAGTTCCAATTCGTAGCCCTGGAGTTCAGCGTCGTCACCTTCACCGCGTAGAATGTTGAACGATTGTTTGGTACCTTTGAGGGACATCAGTTTCCACCTCCTGCTTCTGCTGCGCGCTCAGCAATCATCGCCTTCACCTCGGTGAGGGCGTCCTTGAGGTCGTCGCGAATTTCCTCAACGGGCTCCTGTCGGATTTTCATCTCGCCCTCTTCCATCCAGATGACGTTCAGGGTTTTGCCCCAGTAGTCGTCCTCGGGCGTGGGGAAGTCGTCTCGCGTGTGGCCACCTCGGCTCTCCTCGCGAGTGATGGCTGCGAGCGTAGCAGCGTGGGACACGTCGGCCATGTTGATGAGGTCAAGCGCCTGATGCCAGCCCGAGTTGTACTTGCGGGACGTGCCCGAGGAACAGGCCATGGCGCGTTCCTTGAACACCTTGAGGTCATCGAGGGCTTCCTCGAGTTCGGCTTTGGTGCGGATGATGCCGACCTTGGCCTGCATCATGTCCCGCATTTCGTCGTAAATGGCACCGGGGTTCTCTCCCCCTTCTCGCTGGAGCGGAGCCAGCATGTCGTCGATGGCCCTGCCCACTTGGGCCTCGTCAATGGAGGGTTGAGCCAGGTCTTGGGCGCGCTTGGCGGCAAATTCACCGGCTCGCTTACCGAACACGATCAGGTCGGAGAGCGAGTTGCCTCCCAGGCGGTTCGCACCGTGAAGGCCCGAGGCGACTTCACCGCAGGCGAAGAGGCCAGGAACCGTCGTTTCTTGCGACTCTGCGTCAACGATGACACCGCCCATGACGTAGTGAGCGGTTGGCCCCACTTCCATGGGCTCTTTGCTGATGTCAACACCGGCGAGCTCCTTGAACTGGTGGTGCATCGAGGGGAGTTTCTTCATGATGGCTTCCTCACCTCGGTGAGAAATATCGAGGAAGGCACCGCCGTGAGGCGAACCGCGTCCTGCCTTGACCTCTTCGTTGATCGCTTTGGCCACGACGTCACGGGTCAGGAGTTCGGGTGGTCGACGAACGGTTGCGAGCTTGCCGCTCACGACTTCTTCGACCCACTGGTCGGCTTCCTCGATGGTGTCAGCGTGGTCGCCGGCAAACATCTCTGGAACGTAGTCGAACATGAAGCGGCTGCCTTCGCTGTTGGTGAGGCGACCGCCTTCACCGCGAACGCCCTCGGTGACGAGGATGCCCCGCACGGAGGGCGGCCAAACCATGCCGGTGGGGTGGAACTGAACGAACTCCATGTCGCGGAGTTCTGCGCCTGCCCAGAGGGCGAGGGCGTGGCCGTCGCCGGTGTACTCCCACGAGCCGGAACACACCGACCAGCAGCGGGTGATGCCACCGGTGGCGAGGACCACGGACTTGGCGGAGAACGCATGGAAATCCCCTTCGACACGGGTGTAGGCCACACAGCCAGTCACACGGTCCCCTTCCTTGAGCAGGGTGCGAACGGTGTATTCCATGAAGATGTCAATGCCTTCGTGAATGCCACGCTCTTGCAGGGTGCGGATGATCTCGAGGCCCGTAGCGTCGCCAACGTGGGCGAGGCGGGGGAAGGTGTGGCCGCCGAAATTTCGCTGGTTGATGAGGTTCTTCGGCGTGCGGTCAAAGACAGCACCCCACTGCTCAAGTTCTCGAACACGGTCGGGGGCTTCCTTGGCGTGGAATTCTGCCATCCGCCAGTTCGCAAGCCACTTGCTGCCTTTCATCGTGTCGTGGAAGTGAACCTTCCAACCGTCGCGAGGGTCGGCGTTCTGGAGGGCTGCAGCACAGCCGCCTTCGGCCATGACCGTGTGGGCTTTGCCCAGAAGGGACTTGGTGATGATAGCGGTTTTGGCTCCGCTGCGGGCCGCTTCAATGGCGGCACGGAGACCGGCTCCACCGGCGCCGATGACGATGACATCGTATTCGTGTTGGGTAATGTTCTCGGTCATCTTCTCACCTCACACAACGAAGAGCACCATGTCGCTCAAGCGGCCTTCTGCAACGGCCAGAACCCACAGGTCCCCAAGGAAGACGAAGGTCAGCGATGTCCAGAACCAAAACCCGTGAGAGCGGTTCAACACGCTGATTTTACCGAACAAGACGCCACGAACTCGACTGATCCCGGTGGTCCAGCGGTCGAGCATGCCGCCGGCCAGGTGTCGCAAGGCGTGGCATGAGGTAACGTACATTGTCAACAGGAAGGCCTCAATCGCCATCACAAAGGTGCCGACGGACACGCCGTAGCCTTCGTAGGTGGCGGAGTGGAAGTGCATGGTGTGGGTGACATCCCACCACTTGATGACGAGGATGATCATGGCTGCGTAGAGGAAATAGCGGTGGAGGTTGTTGAAGATGAACAAGCGCTTCTCGCCCTTGTAGCCGATGGCCTTGTTGATGTCGGGTTCGTCCACCCAGCACGCCACGGGGCTGGCGAAGAAGGTGCGGTAGTACACACGGCGCATGTAGTAGCAAGTGCCACGGAAGCCAAAGGGAATCCACAGCACGAGGATGGCGGCGTTGACCCACTCGGGGTGGTTCCACTCGTTCAAGCCGAACAGGCTCCACTCGAGGACGTTGGGCGAAAAGATGGGCGACATCACGGTGCTGCCGTGCAGGGCGTAGGAGATGTCAGCGTCGTACAGGAAGAGGCGCCAGAAGGTGTAGATGAGCGCAGCGGTGAGGGCGATGCCCATCGCCATGGGTTGGCTCCACCAGTTGTCGATACGGTTGGTACGCCCGAGCCCGTTTAGGACCGGGAGTTTAATCCCTTCACCCATTCAAAATCCCCCTGTTCCCTACGGGAACATTCTATCCGAGCAGGGCAGGGTCTTTGAGGTTCACCATTGAGCCGTATGCCGTTTTTGAAAGATTCTCAGGCCAATTCCGACCAATTGACTTCGGCCTCGACCATCTCGATCTCATCCACGTCCATCTGGGCGAGTTGGAGTTTGCCCGAAAGCTCGTCGTTCACGGCGTGCCAGTACGAGTACGCCTCAATGACCCAAATGCCGGATTCTCGGGTGCCGTTTCCAGAGCCCTTGACACCGCCGAACGGCAGGTGGGCTTCGGCGCCCGTCGTTGAATTGTTGATGCCCGTCATGCCGGCCTTGATGCCGGTTTTGTAGCGGTACGCCTCCAGTCGGTCGTTGGTGTAAATGGCGGACGACAGTCCGTACGGGCTGGCGTTGGCGAGGTGAAGCGCGTGATCGAAATCCTTCGCTTTCACCACGGTGACCACGGGTCCGAAAATTTCCTCGTGGAAGCATTCCATGTCTTCGGTGACGTCGACAAAGACGTGGGGCCACATGAACACGCCCTCACTGGCATCACCGAGGAAGTTTTCCGGGGCGTTGTCGGCCGTGATGGTCCCTTTGCCCCAAATCTGCTTGGCGCCGCTTGCCTTGGCCATCTCGATACCGGCCAGGAAATCCTTGCCGTACTTCTCCGAGAGCATGGGGCCGTAGAGAACGTCCTTGTGGACCAGTGAATTACCGATTCGGGTGGACTTGACTTTGGCCATGAATTTCTCCATGAATTCGTCGTAGACGGCTTCGTGAACGATGAGGTTGCCGAGGCTGGTGCAGCGCTGCCCAGCGGTGCCGAAGGCTCCCCAATAAGCGCCTTCCACGGCGTTGTTGAGGTCGGCAGAAGGCATGACGACGAGTGGGTTTTTCCCGCCGAGTTCGAGGGAACACGAGACGAGGTTTCGTCCGCAGGTTTCCCCGATCATCTTGCCAATGCCGGTGGATCCGGTGAAGGAGATCTTGTTCACGAGCCCTTCATCCACGGCGTCCACGAGGTACTGGCCGGCGCCGCTGCCTTTCCCGTGAACGAGGTTGATAACGCCGTCGGGCAGGCCGGCTTCGTGCATGACTCGAGCGAGAGCGAAGGAGAGCAGAGGGGCGTCTTGTGGGCTCTTCCAGACGCAGGTGTTGCCGCACATGATGGCGGGGATCATCTTCCAAAAGGGCACGGCTGATGGAAAGTTGCAGGCGTTGATGATGCCACACACACCGAGCGGGCGCCGGTAGGTGAACAGCTCCTTGTCGGGAAGTTCGGAGTTCACGGTTTGCCCGTAGAGCCTTCGACCCTCGGACTGGAAGAACAAGCAGGTGTCGATGGCTTCTTGGATTTCGCCTCCCGACTCCTTGAGCGTCTTGCCGATTTCACGGGTTTCGAGGGCGACCAAGGCGTCCTTGTGTTCCATGAGAAGGCGGCCCATGTTGCCGATGATTTGCCCGCGGGTAGGGGCGGGGGTGGCTGCCCAATCGGGGAAGGCGGCACGGGCGGCGTGGAGGGCCTCCCGCACGTCGTCCCGTGTTGACTGGGGGAATTCACCGAGGCAGTCGGCCAGATGCGCAGGGTTGGTCGACCGGAAGGTCGAGCCATCACCGGCCACCGAGAGTTGGCCGTTGATGATGTTGTAGCCGCGAACAGCAGGTTTGCCCGTGGGGTTGTCGATATCCATGTACTCCAAGCCGGTTTCAAGAACGTGAACCATGGTTTTGGCCAACAACACCCGTCTCTTGAATGTGATGGCGTTGATTTCACGCGTCAGTCTCCAAGGTTCAAAGACCCACGGGCCGGGGTTTATAGTGGCCCTTCCGGACATGAAGACACCAACAGGCGAAAGGCCCGCTTGAATTTCATTATATACCGTGAAATGTTGATTGGAGAAGAGGGAGCACCATGGCAGACAACAACGACACCATCGAATTGCGCGTATCCAAAGCCATCCCCTCCGACGTCGGATTTGGCAGGGCTCGCATCTCCTCTGAGATGGGCCTGGATCTCAAACCCGGCGATTTCGTTGAAATCAGCGGCGAAGAGCGGTCGACGGCTGCCATCTACTGGCGCAGCCGACCCGAGGATGCAAAAATGGACATCATCCGCATGGACGGCATCATTCGCAAGAACGCTGGCGTCAGCCTCGGCGACCGAGTCACGGTCCGCAAAGTGGACGCCAAAACCTGCACCAAACTCACGATTTCTCCGGTCATGGCCAACAAGCAGAAGGTCAAGTTTGGACCGGGCATCGAGGGCTTTGCGAAGCGCGGTCTCGCCAAGCGACCGGTGGTTGCCGGCGACCGCATCTTCATCCCCGGTATGACCCTGTTCGCTGAAGCCCTGCCGTTTGCCGTTGTTCAAACCGTGCCCAAGGGCATCGTGGTGGTGACCACGGACACGGAGATCGTGATCAAAGACGAAGCCGTGGCCGAGGAAGACGTCGGTCAATCCGAAGGCATCACCTACGAGGACGTTGGTGGTATCGGGCAGCAATTGTTGAAGGTCCGAGAGATGATCGAACTTCCGCTCAAGCACCCGGAACTCTTCCGCCGCTTGGGCATTGACCCACCCAAAGGTGTGCTTCTCCACGGTCCACCCGGAACGGGAAAAACGATGATTGCGAAGGCCGTGGCGACCGAAGTCAACGCCCATTTCAAGAGCATCAACGGCCCCGAAATCATCTCCAAGTATTACGGTGAATCGGAGAAACAACTTCGTGAGATTTTCGACGAAGCTGCCGACAACGCTCCCGCCATCGTCTTCATTGACGAAATCGATTCAATTTGCCCCAAGCGTGAGGACGTGACGGGTGAAGTCGAGCGCCGCGTGGTCGCCCAAATGCTGACCCTCATGGACGGTATGCAGGGCCGTGACAACGTGGTGGTCATCGGTGCGACCAACCGACGTGACGCCCTTGACCCCGCTCTGCGACGGCCCGGCCGCTTTGACCGTGAGATCGAAATCGGCGTTCCCGACCGAGAGGGCCGAAGCGAAATCATGGACGTGCACACCCGCCAGATGCCCATCGCAGACGACTTTGACGTTGGATGGGTGCTCGACAACACCTACGGCTTCGTCGGTGCCGACCTCGCTGCCCTCGTTCGCGAGGCTGCCATGCGTGCTCTGCGCCGCTACCTCCCTGAAATCGACCTTGATGAAGAAACGCTCCCACCCGAGGTTCTCGAGAAGATGGAGGTCTGCATGGACGACTTCAAGGAAGCCATCAGGGACATCGAACCGTCCGCCCTCCGAGAGATCTACGTCGAAGTTCCTGAGGTTGGTTGGGACGCCGTCGGCGGCTTGCTCGAGGTCAAAGACCGGTTGAAGGAATCGGTTGAGTGGCCGCTGACCAAGCCGGAACTGTTCGAGCATTTCGGTATCAAGCCACCGAGAGGCATCGTGCTGTTCGGGGCTCCTGGAACCGGAAAGACCCTGCTTGCCAAGGCGATAGCCAACGAAGCCCAAGCGAATTTCATCAGCATCAAAGGACCTGAACTTATCTCCAAGTGGGTCGGCGAATCCGAGCGAGCCATTCGTGAGATTTTCAAGAAGGCCAAGCAGTCCGCACCGTCCATCATCTTCCTCGATGAATTCGAATCCATCGCCTCCATGCGAAGCGGTGGCAGCGCCTCCGAGGGGAGCGATGTCGGCAACCGCGTCGTGAACCAGTTGCTGGCCAGCATGGACGGCGTTGAGTCGCTCGACGGCGTCATCATCGTCGCCGCAACCAACCGGCCGGAGATGATCGACCCCGCCCTGCTGCGCAGCGGGCGCTTTGAGCGCGTGCTTCACGTGCCACCGCCCGACACCGGGGCTCGTGAGTCCATCTTCAACATCCACAGCGAAGGCATGCCGCTGTCCAAATTTTCCTTCAAGGACATCCTCAGCGGCATGGACGGGTTCACGGGTGCTGACATCGAAGCCGTTTGTCGTGAAGCTGCGCTGATCTGCATGCGTGCAGGGAAGAAGAAGGTCACCAAAGCGCACTTCCAAGAAGCCATTTCTCGAGTGCGACCCACGGTGACGCCCGACATGCTGGAGTACTACCAGAAGATGGAAACCCGCCTGACCTCCGGCTTGACCAACATCAAGCGCAATCGAGATTTCAGCCGCGGCATCGAAACGATGTGAGGCATGAACACCGACGCATTGATGTGATTCCAGCCTTCCAACAAGGCACAGGAGACCGAAGCAGATGGCGATATTCGGTCGTGAAATCATTGGAAACAACGTGGTTGACCGCACGGGAGCCGTCCTGGGTTCGTTGGTCGACCTGAGCTTTGATTTGAACACGGGCGTCATCAGCGAACTCCTCGTCCAAGTTGAGGCGACAGTCGACGCTTCCGCCCTGCCCTTTGAGAACACCGGCACCACCGTCCACATTCCCGGGACGGCCGTGGCTCGGATTGCGGAAAACATCCACCTCAATGTTTGAGGCCAAACGAAGTACGCGTGAGCATTTTCTCCACCCCTGTGGACAACCTTCTAAAGTCAGTAGGGGGCGTGTTTGGGCTGGGAATCCTTCCCTCGTGATTTGCATGCTCGGTCTTCCCGCCAACTTCAACGCTCGAAGGCTTGCCCTTCAGGCATCGTTTTGGGCGGTCATGCTCATTTTGCTGATGACCATTCTCTTGAACTTCATCAACCTCAGTGCAACCGACCAGTTGTCGGCCTACGACGATGACTGGGATGACATGTCAGCCTTCCGAGCGGACATTAAATCCATGGGCATTGAAACCCGCTCCTTGGTGAGCAGCCCCCTTCTGCTCGCCGACATCGAAGACCCGCGAAACACCACCTACATCCTGGCGGGTGTAGAGCGAGATACCCTTTCGTTGCCCCAATTTGACGATGACGGCTTCATTACCTTCGCATCGGGCAACGGTTATTCTCCGTCGGAGATCAACGCGATCGTTGAGTTCGTTGAAGCGGGCGGTACGGCCATGGTCTTCGAGGACTACGGCTACGCCAACACCATCGCTGAGGCGTTCGGTATTCGCTTCACGGGCGAACAGGTGTACGACACAACTTACGCCACCGAGCTGGATTTCAATTACGTCTGGATGTGCATTCAAAGCAACCCCTGCGGCATGAACGGCACTGAATTGGACCCTTCCACCCTCTCCACCCACGACCGCTGGGCCGACGTTGGTGGGCCGGGTGAACACCCCTGCTCGAAGCTGAACGAGCAATCCTTCGTGGTGGGAGAAGCAACCCTGTGCTCTCAACACATGATCAACGGTCGCGTGGACTACAACGGCACCTACCAGCTCCTGCTCAACAACATCACCGGCCTGGAGGTCATTCCCGGCGTGCGTGGGCCACTCACCGAGGTCGCCGTCCGGGCCCTGACCAGCAACGAGGCCACGGTCGACGTCAACGGCGACGGTGAAATCTGGGTGGGCAATGAAATCACACCCGAAACCCCCGACCGTTGGGGGCAGTTCAACCTCAGCATCGAAGCCTGTGCTCGTGCAAGTTGCTCGCCTTCCGACGGGGGACGCATCGTGTTCGTTGCCGACGGGTCTGCGCTGATCAACGCCATGTACGACTACGAAGGCTTCAACGAAGGAAAGTACGGTCCGACCGACACCCTCATGCCCGCCAACGACAACCGGAAGTGGGCGCTGGACTTCATTGCCGAGGCCCTCATGAGCGAACTCATCGACGAGGTGGGTGAGCCTGCTGAGAACGCCATGGTCATCTTTGACGAAAGCCGTCATCCGCAGAGCGCGTTGGCGGCCGACTCCTACAACACCGTCTATTTCCTGCTCGTGTACTTCACGGGTGAAGGCCTCGCCATGCTCCTGCTGTTCCTGATTCTGTTCATCACCTTCGAGGCGGTGCTCATCAAGAAACGGGACCCAGAACCTTGGCGCCACGTGTTCAGCATCATCTACTACGGCTTTGGCGATGCCAACCGGTACGCTTACTATTCCAAAGTGGAGAAGATTCGACAGGTGTTCCTGTCCAAGGTTCGCAATCAGAACGGTCTCAATCGCGAGGAGTTTCAGGCCATGCAGGCCAACGAACTGGTGTCGATGATCAACGATCCCGTGCTGGCCAAATTTGCCGTCGAGTCCAGCAACAAATACACCCTCGAACAAACCGTGGCGCTCGTCAAACGCATCAAGGCGTGGGGGCGTCAGTGAGGTGAAGGACCATGTGGACAAGAAAGGCAGCCTTCACCTTCACCGGCGGGATTGCGCTGGTGCTCATTGGCATGATGATTTCCAATCAGCAGATGATGATCCTTGGACTGAGCCTCATCGCCTTCATCGTGGTGAACTCCTGGATTTCGGGTCACGGCGACGTGGAGGTTCAGCGTACCCTTTCAGCTGACAACCTGTACAAAGGCGACGATCTCTACGTAGAGCTCCTCGTGACCAACCGCAGCAACCGAAAAACGCAGATGCTCGACATCTACGACAACATTCCTCACGAGATGAAGTTGCGCAGCGGCCTCAACCAAATGCAACTCAACCTCAAACCCGGCGAGAGCGCCCGAATTCGCTACGTCCTGCGCTGCCCTCTTCGTGGCCACTATTCCATCGGACCGGTGTCGCTGCGTGCGCGCAACACGTTCAATTTGGGCGTTGAGGAGATGTACGTTGACCATCACAGCGACATCGTCATCTTCCCGCAAATCAAGGACATCGAGGAGGCGTTCCTTCGGAGTCGAACCCCGAAAATGTACACCGGTGCGACCACCTTGCGTACGCCGGGTCAAGGCTCCGAATTCTACTCCCTGCGCGAATACGTCCCCGGTGACCCGTTCAAGAACATCAATTGGAAGGCCTTCGCTCGAACAGGTGAACTGATGGTCAACGAAAAATGCCGTGATGCTGTCACGGATTTGTACCTCATCCTCGACAGCCGAGACCTCGCTCGAATCGGTACCGTGCTCAAGAACCCCCTCGAGATGGGAACCGTTTCGGCTGCCAGCCTTGCGGCTTTCTTCCTGAAGCGACGTGATTCGGTCGCACTGGCCATTTACGATGAGAAGCTGGCCTATTTGCCGCCCGACACCGGCGACAAGCAGTACTTCAAGATCCTGAGTGCCCTTGCCGGTGTTCGTCCGAAAGGGGCCATGCCGCTGCAAGCCGTGACCAACTCGCTCAGCGGTCGGTTCAGCCGTGGCAGTCCGGTGTTCATCATCTCCTCGTGCGAAGGTGACGGCACGGTGCCGGCTGCCGTTCGAGACCTCGTCGGCCGCGGCCATGAAGTCACCGTGCTTTCGCCCTCCAGCGTTGACTTCGAGCGATTGGTGAGCCGCATTCCTCGCATGTCGTACGAAGTACTGAAACTGGAACGTCAGAACCGATTGACCACGCTGGCCGGTTCAGGAGCGCAAGTCATCGATTGGATGCCCGACATGGATTTGTCGCAGGCCTTGATGCAGGTGAGGGGGTACTGAGATGGCGGGCGAAGTTGGTCTCCAATCGGACGTGTACCTCGACGGGGCAGCCAAGCCCCGGACGCTCCACCTCAAAACGCTGCGGCGTCAATGGCAGATCATTGCCCTGCAGATCGTCGCTACCATCGCCCTCATCGGGATGTACCTCGAGGTCGTCTCAACGTATGTTGTGGGTTCCATCGACCACACCATTCTCTTTGACACCATCGAATTGCTCATCTCGGACCAACTTCCGCTGGGCGACTGGCTGACCGGCGAGGGGCGAACCGGCATGGCCCGATTCTTCGTGCCCCTGGTGTTGGGATTGGGTCTCGGCGGCATCATGGCGTTCATCGCCTTCCAATCGCCTAAAGTTCAGCAGCGGATCAAACTCGGCTTCATCGTGGGCTTGATCGTTCTGCTGATTGGACGACTGGTGCTGTCGTGGTTCGCCGGCATGCTGTTTTCCTTCGACCTGCGCTTCCCAACCAACGATGAACTCGAGACGCTTCAATGGCCGCTGCTGATGATCATGTCGCTGCTGATTCTCTTCATCTATCTCCTTCCCGTCATCATGGGAACCCGTGGCATTTGGGGCCTTTCTCGCCGTTCCATCGCCTGGGCCATCGGCTTCACCCTGCTGTTCCTCGGCATCCACGCCATCCTGACCTTCCCGCTCATCAAATCCCAACTGGGCGCTTACGGCGGGGCCCTGGCCACGCTTGAAAGCCAAACGTCCGACCCTACCATCGGCTTGTTCGGGCTGAAACTCGTCACCCAGGAGCAGTTCAATCTGATTCTCATCGCCGTGCTGATCATGGTGTTCCAAGAGGCCAGCTACGGGGTCATTCGCAACCTTGAGTACGCCTTCCGACTCCCTGAATCGTGCAAGCGAGACCCCGAATACGTCCGCCAAATGGACAACGTGCTCAACACGCATCTCCGCCACACCTTCCTCTTCCTCGGGTTGACCGGGCTGGCCACCATGGTCGCCTTGGGCTTCCACAAGGTCCTGCTGACCGTTGTCTCGGACACCACCGGGAGTCAATGGGCGGGCCAGGTTTCAGAATCGATCGAACTCACGCTCACGTACGGGCTGGTGATTTCTGCCCTTTTGTTCCTCAGCATCATGGCAGTGTTGCGATTTTTCATCCCTTGGCAGCGCGTGATCGGCTTCATTCAGTCCAAAACCAATCGCCTCCCACCGGAGCCCGAAACCAAGGACTTCGCACAACTATGAGCGCATGGAGCGCTGCAACGCTCGCCCGAGCAGTTCCACACCAGCCAGCAGGGCAAGTGGGAATGCGATGTAGGTGAGGAGGACACCAACCACGGGTTGGTCCACGGCATCGGCAATCGTTTCCCGGGTGAGAATGAACACCACCACGGCCAGCAACAGCATCAGACGTTCAATCCACAGCGGATAACGCTTCCCGATGTGTTCCTCTCGGCCCATGAGCGTGGTCGCTTCGTTCGTCATGGCGATCTTCAGAATTCAATATCGGAAAGTCGGGACTCGAGGTCAGCCAGTGCCGTGTCGGCCCCGTTGTTCGTTGGAGCGGGAGTGTGGGCGATGCGATGCGTTCGTTCAGCGTCCAAGCGAGCGAGTTCCGCTTCAAGTTGCGCTCGTTCATCTTCCAGCGATTCCACCGAAGCTGCTGCAACGGGGGAGGCAACGGCTTCCGTTGCCACAGGGGCATCGTCAACCGGCGGCGGTAGCGGGGACCATCCCTCGTCGTCGGCAGTGGTGGCGGTCTCGGGCGTGACGATGTCAACGGCCTCGGCCTGCACGAGGTGCGGTTCCATGCCCTCAAGCATGGCCTCGTTGACAGGGATGCGCTGTTCGGCAGGGATGGACTCCCGTTCGAAGGGCAGCAAACCGTCCCGCTGGAAATCCCACATCATGCCTCGTGGACGCCCGTCGGTCAGCCCCGACGCGTCGAGTTGCGTGATGAGTTCCTCAAGGACACGAGCGGTTTCTTCCAGACCGATGGCCTCACCGGCATCACGCTGGTCTGCTTCGAGGTAGATATCGTCCAGTGCGACCTGAATGAGTTTTCGGGTTCCCATCGCAAGACTCGGAAGGGCTTCAGGCCGCTGACAATTTGCCAGCAGGGCGTGGACTTCATGCGAGGGTGCCCCGAGTCGTTCAACTTGCTCAAGCACGTTCCGGATGCGGCGCAGCATGGTGATGGAGCGATCGAAATCTTCCAAAAGATGTTCGAGATCAATCACAACGTGATTCACGGTCTCGCCGAGTTGTTGTTCAAGCCGTTGTTGCACCGACCAGCGAGCAAGACCTCGTACGGCCCCCGCCGTTTGGGGCACCTGGCGCTCAAGCAAGGTCATGACTTCAGAAGAGAGCAAGTGGCGGGGTGTGGAAGCAACGTGATCAACCGTTCCCTGAATCACCTGCAACGAACGCTCGACGGCTCGGTCGAGCATGGTCACCGAGTAGCCCAAGCTCCGAGCATGTTCCAAGCGCTCGAGCACAGGGCCGAGACCTTGGAAGGTCGTGTTGTCATCGAGGAGGGCTTGAGCGAGCGGTTCTTCTGCGAGTCGGGCTCGGAGCCGCTCTGCTTCTTGGATGTCAGCGAGGGCTTCCTCGTGCGCCTCAGCGAGGGAAGTCGCTTTGTCGACCAGCGCGGACAGCTCTGCCTCGGCATGCCCTCGTCGTGCGCCAAGGTCGCCAAGTTCCCGGAGCACCTGACGTCGCTCGTCCATCAGTTCACGCAATTCCGCTTGGACGTTGGAACGACGAGCCTCGTCTTCTGCTCG
>CAXGZM010000015.1:0-18904 GCA_964014165.1 uncultured euryarchaeote
CCGTTGTCTACGAAGAGGCGAAACGCGTGATTGAAGAAATTGAGTCCAAAGGAGGTGCTTTGGCAGCCATTGAAGAGGGCTGGCAACAGCAAGAAATTCATCTCGCCGCGTACCAGTACCTGAATGAAATTGAGCAAAACAAGCGAAACATCGTCGGTGTCAATTACGGGACCATGGACGAAATCGAAGGCATCCCGGTGATGAAAACCGATGCATCGCTCGGAGAGCGACAATCCCAACGATTGAGAGCGCTGAGAGATGAGCGTGATAGCGAACCTGTGGACCAAGCGCTCGACCGTGTACGCCTTGCGGCCACCAATGGAAAAAACCTGTTTCCACACGTCATCGATGCCGTTCGATGCAGAGCGACGCTAGGAGAAATCATGAACGTCCTGAAGGCTGAATTTGGGACCTACACAGCGCCAAGTGGATTTTGAGGTGAACACGTGAACTTTGGACCGATTTACCTGGACCACATTGGCATCGCTGCGCATCAACTTGATGACAACAGTTCCTTCTGGTCGTTGATCGGACTTATCCAAGGCAACGAGGATGAAACGGTTGACGACCAGGGTGTCACGACTCGTTTCTTCTCAACAACGGAGCCGGACACTTCGGCCCCTGTTCCAAAAATCGAACTCTTGGAACCCACAGGCGAGGATACCCCCATCGGTAGATTTCTTGCAAAACGTGGGCCGGGCGTGCAACAGATTTGCTTCTCTGTGGCGGATTTGAAGGGACTGCTGAACTACCTCGCGGAGAACGGTGTTCGGCTGATTGATACCGAACCCCGTCCAGGTGCTGGCGGTCACATGATCGCCTTCGTCCACCCCTCCTCCACAGGTGGTGTGCTTGTGGAATTGAGTCAACGGCACAACCAAGAATGATGCGAACACCTATAATCGTCCTCGTGCAATTTGGTAGTGATGAGAACCTGCATTGACCAGTTGCTTGCCCTCCCTCACATCGATGCACCCAGCCTCAAAGGAGAGGTCCACTACCTTGCAGGACGTCTTGAGGACCTCCGGCTCAAGCGGACAATTTCAAACGAGGCCTACCTGGACGCAGGTGCCATCCAAGGAGCCATAGAACTGGTCGCCAACATGATTGACATGGGAGTTGCTCAAACAGAGATCCAGGAACACCTACGCTCAACGCTCCAGCGTGCGAACAGAATCGAGACAAAGCACCCCGGCCTAAACTGGGCGGTTGAGTCGGGCAGAGCGAGTTGAGGGCCCCATGCCACCGACCTTGCTCTCGGTTGAGGGCGCCTCCAAACGATTTGGCGACGTTGTTGCCCTCCAGTCCATCAATTTGCAGATCAACGAAGGCGATATCATCGGCTTGGTTGGTTCGAACGGGGCCGGTAAAACCACCCTGTTGCGATTGCTCTCGGGGGTCTACCGACCAACGAACGGACGGGTTGTCCTGGATGACGGTTCCCACGTTGAGCGAGCGCGCCAGCGCCTGGGTGTCGTTCCCGAGAACACTGGCCTCTATGCCCGATTGACCGCATGGGAAAACATTCGCTACCACGCTCGAATGCACGGTGTAGCCGACGATGAAGCGTGGCACAGAACGTGCTATTTTGCTCAACATCTCGGCATGACCGAAGCACTTGGTCGCCACACGAAGGGGTTCTCCCGCGGAATGCGTCAGAAAACCGCGCTTCTCCGTGCGCTTGTGCACGCACCGTCCATCCTGCTGTTGGACGAACCAACGGCGGGCTTGGACGTGACGAGTGCCCGAACCGTACGAGAATTGGTTCGACAACTCGGAGAAGAGGGAGGGACGGTCATCTACTCGACCCACCAGCTTGCTGATGCTCAACGGGTGTGCAATCGAATTGTCATTATTCACAACGGTGAAGTGCGAGCCGACGGCACGCCCGAGGCTTTGCTTGAACAAACGGGTACAAAACACCTTGAGGAAGCCTATGTATCCCTCACCGGTGATGTCGCCCGCTCTCGAACAGAAGACGACAAGCCACTTTCAAAATGGTCTGCTTGGTGGCGAGCCCTCTTCACGCCCAAAACCCCGGGAGGTGGCGAGGATGAGTAGCGCTGCACGAAGAGTGCGCACCATCGCCAAAAAGGAGTTGGTTGAGTTTGTGCGCGATTGGAGAACGATCGTTGCGATTCTCGTTATCCCGTTGCTGATGTTTCCCATTCTCTTCATTCTCTTCCCCCTCCTGTTGGCTTCAGAAGCAGCGGAATTGGATGCCGTTGTGGTTGACCTCGTCGTTCAATCCGACGACGTGCCCGAAGAATTGGTCGGTCTGTTGGAGAATGCAAGTCTGAATCCGATGTATGAATCGCTCCCCGACGTGCAGGCATTGTCTGAACCCACCGACGACCAAGAGCGGTTGCGAAACGGTTCAGTCGATGCCATTCTTCGCCTAAGAACCAACGGAACGGTGCTCGAATATGCTGTGCTGTACCTCTCGACCTCCGAGCAGAGCCTCGAAGCCCGCAGCCGGGCGTTTGACGCCCTCGGATCGTGGGAAGAAAACGAAACGGTGCGGCGCATTGATGCTGCAGGGTTGGACGCCAACGAGACCTTGGATCCGCTGCGTTGGAGCGGTGACGTTGGCCAAAGCGATGCGGCGACCCAAGGGGAGCAAGCGGGTATGGCGCTGTCGCTGTTCATCCCCCTCGTCCTTGCCGTCTGGACCTTTTCCTCTGCCATTCAACCTTCCATCGACATGACGGCGGGTGAGCGAGAACGCGGCACGTTGGAAGCGCTTCTCGGCCTCCCATGCTCTCGCATGGAACTGCTGATGGGCAAGTGGTTGGCCGTTGCCACCATCACGGGAGCAGGCGTCTTGCTCCAGATAGCGGGGCTGTTGTTTGCGATAGGTTTCCTCGCCTCGTCAGATCTCATATCTACACCAAGCGTGTCACCCACCGCCTTGGTGTTCCTGTGCCTGGCCGTTCTCCTGTTTGCCGTCATGGTCGTGGCCTTTGAGTTGGCCTTAGCAATGAGGTCGCACAGCGTCAAAGAGGCCGGTTCAATTCTCGGGCCTGCCGTGCTGATCATCCTGTTCCCTGCATTGTTTACCCAGGTCATCAACCTCGATGGCATTGAGACGTTTTGGTTTGCCATTCCTGTCGTCAATGTCTTGCTGGCGCTCCGTGAGCTTCTCATGAACAGGGTCGTCTACCTTCACGTTGCTGTTTGGCTTGTATCGTCGACGATCTACGCCGTTGCTGCTGCCTACTACGCTGCTCGCCAGTTCAAGCGAGAGGACATCGTCACCAGCTTGTCTTAGGCACCGAATGCGACAAGCGACTCTCGGACAATGTCAACAATCAGGTCAATCTCTTTCGATGTGATGTTGAAGTGCGGCGTAAATCGGAGAGCGTTTTCGCCACCGTGAATCACACCCAAGCCACGCCGGCGGCACCACGGTTCAACGGCTTCCGTGCCAACCACGGGAAACTGTGTGGGCTCCAATTCAGCACTGCACAGCAAGCCGGTACCCTGTACTTTCGTGATGACATGGGGGAATTCTTCTTGCAGTTTTGTGAATTTTTCCACAAACTCATGTCCACGCTCACGGATGTTTGCCCGCAGCGCAGGCGTGATACCATCCAGGACCGCCACGGCGGTTTCCAGCGCACGCGGGTTGGTGGTCATCGTGTTGCCATAGATGCCGGTTACGTACATGTCGGAGGCGCGCTTGTTCATGCCGAGAACAGACAGGGGGTACTGTCCTGCGTTCATGGCTTTCGACCATGTTTCCAAGTCGGGGGCTTCCGAATCCTCAAACCCTTCGTAATCCACCACGGAGAGGGTCCCTTGGCCGCGTATGCCTGCTTGGATGGAATCCACCAACAACATACTGTCATGCTCCAGCGTGATGCGGCGAGCAGCGTCGTAAAACTCGCGTGTCACGCACTGGCCGGGATTCCCTTCACCTTGAACCGGCTCAATGGCGAGAAGTTCGATGAAAATGTTGTTTTCAGCAGCGTCGTTGAAGGCTTTCTCAAGCGATGCAACGTCGTTGGCAGGAATGAGAATCAAATTGTCCCGGTTCTGGAAACTGGCGAGGTGTTTGTCATACTTCCCCATGCAGGAATGCGAAATCTGAGCTGGCCGGTCGGTTCGGCCGTGGAAGCCTTTCTGGATGGCCATCATCTTGATGGTCTTCCCTTCGTGCTTGCCGCCTTTTTGCGTCATGAGTTTGGCGTTGACATCGGCGATTCTGAGGCTGACCGTGACGGATTCAGAACCGCTGTTCATGCAGATGAATTTTTCAAACGGGCACCAACCTCGGGTGTGTCCCAACTCCTTACGGAGACGTTCGTCAAGCCGCTTTTGAGAGAACGAGGCCGTCATCACGTTCGCCATCACCCAGTTGTCGGACATCGATTCGATCACGCTGTCGGGACCGTGGCCAGCTCCAAGCATCCCGTATCCACCGTTGTCGTGGACAACAGCACCGTGTGAGGTGATGATCCAAGGTCCACGTGCGGCGAGTGCAACGTAGGGATTGACCGTGGCAGGGTTGTAGAAGTTGACGAACCCTTCCTGCAGTTCCGTGATGAGCTCTGTTTCAGAAGAACCGAGGTAGAGTTCGGGGTACTCGTTTGACATGTGCTGGTGACGAAGGTGGGCTTCTTCAATCGCCCTTTCCAACTTTGCATCCGATTCCAAAAACGAAAGGATTTCTTCGTCGTTCAATCCGGGGGTGTCGATGGTTCCGACGACGGATCGAATCTCGTGAAGCAACGCAAGAGACCGTGGCACAGCGCTTGTCTGCATGGAGGTCAATCACCGGAGGTATCCTTTGAACATTGGCCTTCTAAGCCGCCAGCAAGCAGTTTTTGCCACTCGCGTGCAGGCAGGAAAGAATAGCAGGGTAATACCACACGATTACAAATAGGAGAAGCGGCGAGGTCAATACATGCCGAAGGTTTCGCTTGACATGCCTCAAGAGCTGGTCAACGACATGAGAATACATGTTGGTGATGACAAGAAATTCGTGAGTTTAGCCGATGCCATTCGGACAGCGTGCAGAAAACTCCTCGACCAACTTGATTCCATCGACCTCATGCACGGACGGAGGGAATTTCCATGACGACAAAAGATGAGGCGCACGAAGCTGTCCGCACCCTTCTAGCCTACATTGAGGGCATTGATGCCGTGAATCGGGAGGGGTTGTTGGACACGCCCAAGCGCGTCGTTGAATCATGGGAGGAAATCTTTGCAGGCTACGCCATGGATGCCAGCGATTTGCTTCAAGCAACGTTCAACGCAGAGGGATACGAGGGGATTGTTCTCTTGCGAGACATCGAATTTACCTCCACCTGTGAGCACCACTTGCAACCGTTCCGTGGCCGAGCACACATTGGATACATCCCTGTAGAACGAATCGTGGGCATCAGTAAACTCGCTCGCATCTTGGAATTGCACGCACGCCGTCTTCAGAACCAGGAGCGCATCACCAAAGGAATTGCTGACGATCTTGTTCGAGAGCTTCAGCCCCTTGGAGCGGCCGTCATCATCGAGGCATCCCACGGATGCATGCAGTGCAGAGGCGTAGCGAAACAGCAAGCCGTGATGACAACGTCTGCCATGCGAGGCGTGTTCTTTGACCGTCCTGAGGCAAGAGCCGAACTCATGCAACTTATTCAGCAACCTAAACTGTAGGGATGAACCATGAAAACCGTCGCGCAACCGTCGTCCATCGACCATGATGTCGACGGTCCCGATGATCTTTCGACGGTGTACAACATCGTCGAAATTTTCCACTCCGTTCAAGGCGAGGGTTATCGAAGTGGGATTCCGCATGTCTTCATTCGCTTTGGCCGCTGTAACCTTCGTTGTGAGTGGTGCGATACCGATTTTGACACCTATGAACAAATGAGCGTCAAGGCGATACTTGAGCAAGTGATTTCCTTCGAATGCAAAAACGTGATTTTTACGGGTGGCGAACCCATGATCAACGACTTGTGGCCCCTCGCGAGAACGCTGAAACGACGTGGATACCACCTCTCGGTCGAATCCAACGGAACAGTTGAGATTCCTGACGGTTTACTGGATTGGATTTGCATCTCACCAAAAGATCAGATGTACCCGCAAGTGGCCATCAAACAACGCACAGGCGACGAACTCAAATGCGTTTACGTTGGTCAGCCACTCGATCTGTACGATGAACTCAAACACGGATTTGAGCATCTCTTTCTGCAACCGTGCTACGATGAATCCGACAGTGTAGAGGAAAACGGGCGTTCATTTGCTATTACGGAAGGTGTTGTCAAAAACAACCCCGAGTGGAGGCTTTCACTCCAAACACACAAGTGGATGGGAATTCTATGAAGCGCACCGCAACCAAAACGGCTGTCATGGCACTCAGTGGCGGCATGGACTCGACCTCGCTTCTCCTCCATCTTCTCAGCAAAGGATACGAGGTTACGGCCATCTCGTTCAATTATGGACAAAAGCATGTGATTGAACTGGAGCGAGCTGCCTCACTGATCGATTACCTGGCCGATCACAACATCTCGGTACGCCACCACGTGGCAGACTTGACGTCTGCCACGGCGATGTTCGAGAGCCATTTGCTCCAGGGCGGTGATGACGTACCGCGCGGGCACTACGAACAGGACAACATGAAGGCAACCGTGGTGCCGAACAGAAATGCCATGTTTTCTTCGTTGCTCTATGGAACGGCGCTCTCCATCGCCACCGCAAACGAAACCGATGTCGAGGTCGTTCTTGGCGTCCACAGCGGTGACCATGCCATCTACCCCGACTGTCGCCCGGAATTTTACACGGCGCTCGAGCACGCGTTTGCCATCGGAAATTGGGACAGCGAGCGCATTTCATTCACCCTGCCGTACCTTGAGATGGACAAGGCAGGGATCCTAAGGGATGCTGAGAACGCTATCCACCGTTTGGGATTGAATTTTGACGAAGTCTTTCGCAGGACATTGACCTCCTACCAACCCGATAAGGACGGACGTTCCGACGGAACGACCGGGTCCGATGTTGAACGAATTTTGGCATTCCATGCCATCGGACGCAAGGACCCTGTTGAATACATCAACCCCTGGGACGATGTGCTGGCCAACGCACTTGTTATTGAACGAGAGCACAAGGATGCGGAGTACAAAGAACGGTTGACAGAACTCCAGTATTATGTCACACGCGAAGCAGGAACAGAACGTGCGTTTACAGGAAAATATTGGAATGAAAAAAGGACGGGCGATTACCGCTGCATCTGTTGCTCTACCCTCCTGTTTACCTCAAGCATGAAGTTTGATTCAGGATGCGGTTGGCCCTCGTTCCACTCCGAGCACACGGAAGCAAACATCGTTCGCGTGGAAGACCGCTCCCATGGCATGCATCGAACAGAGGTCAGGTGCAGCGTCTGTGACGCCCACCTCGGTCATGTGTTCAATGACGGACCAGCAGCCTACGGTGGAGAGCGTTATTGCATCAATTCAGCTTCGATGAATTTTGAAGAACATGAAGGTGAACAATCATGACGACAACCATACGACGATACGTTGAGACCGACACGGGACACAGGGTGCCCAATCACAAATCAAAATGCAAGCATCTTCACGGCCATCGCTACCGGTTTGAGGCTGAAATCGAAGGGGATGTTGTGGACGTTGAAGGGGTATCCGAAGAAGGCATGCTGATGGATTTCTCCGATGTCAAGAGCATCCTCATGGAACACGTTCACGACGTGATTGACCATGCTTTTGTCGTGTACGAAGGGGACGCTTCGGCACGGGCGGCTTGTGAACTCATGGGCGAAGGCCATCGGACCGTGGTTGTGCCGTTCATCCCAACGGCAGAGAATCTTGCGAAATGGGCATTTGATGCCGTTGCACCGCACATCACATCAGCTTACGGCAACCGCCTGCGACTGGTCGCCATGCACTGCAGAGAAACGCCGAAGTCCATCGCGACGTGGCGGCCAAAACTATCGTAGTTTCCGTCGGTGGTCCTTTCGCCAAGCATCATCGCCTGCGGCGAATTGCATCGCAGTTGTTGCCTCCACAAACGCACCGATCAGTCGAGTGGATTCTTCCGTGCTCGGGGCGCCTTTGAGCAGGGTGCGTTTGAGTGTTTGCTCAATCGAGGAACGGCGTGCTTGATTGTCACCCGTTGCCGCCGCGAATTGTTCGATGGCTTTGACCAACATTGCTCGTACGCTCGGGTCAAGCGAGGCCTGAAGGGGGACGATATCGGGGATGCCGGGGTCATCACCTTGGCTGCTGAGGACGCGTGATCGATGAATTTCATACAGAATGGCGTTGACAGCATGGCTCAGGTTCGCAATAGGGTAGCCCTCCCACGTCGGGAGGGTGACAAAAAAATCACATTGCGCAAGGTCAGCCGTGGAGAGCCCTTTCCCCTCCTCACCAAACACGACGGCAACCCGTCCTCCTGTAAGCGTCAATCGCTCAACCATGTCCCACGGGTACAAGAAATGTCGAAAGAGGGTTTTTTCACCAACTTCTCGCTTCCCCGACGTCCCCACAACAGCCGAGCAATCCGATGTGGCTTCGTTGATGGTATCGTGAACAGTGAGTTCATCGAGCAGTCGGGCAGCGTGTTTTGCACGCGCACGTGTTTCTCCGTCGTCGGGGGAACATTGAGGGGATACCAACCGAAGGTTGTCGAACCCGTAATTGAGCATCGACCTGCAAATAGCACCGAGATTCCCCGGATGCGAAACACCGACCAGCACAACGGTCAGTTCAAACGCCCCCGAGGGAAGCGGGATGTCCTGGCGTTCCCCCATGGTCTAGCCTCCCCGTCCGTCAAGAAATGCTGCAATCCAACGTGGATCACAGGACTGGTAGAGGAAGAACAGGAAACCGCCTTGCTCGCGATCCGGCATCACAAGGGACCGTTTTCGTACGTTGTGCTGTTGACGAAGGTGAAGGATCAACGCTTCGAGATCCTCGCTGCTTTCGCTGTGCACGCTGACCGGTTGACGGTCCCAGTCAACCCATACCTTCACGCGAACACCATCAGTCGGTGCGGCGTTGTCGGTAGCGGGTGACATAGCCGGCGATCCAGTTTCGAAGTTTCTTCGAGGACACGTCGGTCAGTTCAGACACCATGTGCTTGTTGTGGTCGAAATCATCGGTGAACTTCTCACCGTGTTCTTCACAGAGGCGAATGGCTCGGATTTTGATAAAACTCGGACGAATATTTCCCATGCATCTCACTCCTTCATCAGTTTGACTTCAACGGGGAAGTCGGGTTCATCGTGGCGAATGCAAAGCAATCGAATCTTGCGCGGTGGGTTTTCGATGCCTCGCTTCCAGATGTGTTCGTTGACCTCTGGGTCGATGTAGAGTTCCTCGTCTTCCCGCACTTTCAAGTGGCGGATGACTTGTTCGCGAATGATTTGCATGGCGCGAGGGGCGCGCTTGTATCGTGTGATGTTCCACGCATTGCGCAGGGGTACGATCAGTTCGGATTCATTTGGACGTGCCATTCGTCTCACCTCAGCGCTGCAACTTGCTGCGTCGCCATTGGTGTCGCTTGGGGTGAGACACCGTGTTTCGGTCGGTCTTGAGCATGACCCAAACAGGGACACGCCGATTCTGTTTTCCTGCCTTCAAGAGGCGAATTTTTTTTGCTGCTGGCTTATTCTTTGACATTTCGAGCACCTTCTCAGATTCTCCTAACGGACGCATTGCTGCGGCTCTTGGACAGTTGGGCGAGGACCTGCTTCAGTGCAGCATCACTCATGGGGCTCACAAATCCCCCTTGTTCGGCCATGGCGGCCAAATCGGCTTTGATGGAAGCGGCACGCTTCGGCTCCACGAGCGCAATGCGTGCGAGGCGTGCTCGGGCGTCGGGCGTGAGATGGCGTCGGAGAACGGCGTCAACGTTGGCTGCTTGGGCAGCATCTTGCTGTGCTTGCTCTTCAGCCTTCAACTGCTGCGTGGCTTGAGCCTGGATTTGATCTTGGATTTCCTTCATGCGACGCGCTCGAAGAGCTGCCAACTCGTCTTCATGGTTGGCAGTCATGGCGGTCACACTCTCACTTCCAGTCGTCAATACTTGGCGAGGCCAGGGTATTGTGCTTCGGCTTCTCCACGGACGGAATGCGCAACGTTGTCAACGAGCTTTTGACCGGCTGCCGTGATGCGTCGGCCAGCGTACAACTGGACCGGCCCATCCACACCCTGAACTTCCTTGGTTGGTACCTTTTCAACGAGGCCAGCGTCCTCGAGTTGCTGAAGAGCGGTCCGGATGATGTGGCGGGATGCGACGCCTGGTGTGTTGGGCATGACGCCGTTGTCCTTCTTTCCACCAAAGGCTTGTGCCAGATGGTTCACGCCGACGGGTCCGTTTCGTGCAACCTTGCGAAGGATAGCAGCGGTCCGCAAGTACCACCAGTTTTCCTGGGTTGGCGGTCGCTCACGGTCGACCGCTGTTTTCACGTACTGACCCCAATCTGGCATCGAAACAGCCGTTTGGTCGGCCATGGCTTCAGCAAGAGCAGGGTTGAAAATGTCAGCGGGGATGTCGTAGACGGTCGTCATCGTGATACACCAAGCAACTTGGCGACCGTCCGCCCCTATATGAAAACAGCGGGTCAAGCCCTCGTTCAGGACAGACGGATTTGGCTCCAACTGGACCCCGGATACAAGGCTTCTAAAACACCCGTTCGTTGGTCTGAAACATGAAGAAGGCGTTGGCACAAAACCCCAACCTCTTGAGAACGCTCATCGGCTTGTCTGTCACGCTGATCTTCATGCTGTCGTACGCCGTTTACGGGGCGACCGTTTCACCTTCGGTTTACATCTATCAAACCGAGGCTACCGTTGACCAGTACGACGCATCGGAAGCTGACGAAGATGTCGTTCGCACCTACGACGACGAAAGCAACACCACCGTTTGGGCCTGGCAGGTCATTGCCAACGACGCCAACCTCACATGGGTGAACGTGACGGCCACCGAACTCGCCCCAGGTGCGGTCCTGCGGGTGACCAACGTCGCCATGCTCTACAGTCACGAGTTGCTCGGCAACACCTACGACCTGCAAAATCCACTCGAAGAGGAATTCTCATGCGCCGATTTGTGCGATTACGCAAGTTCTCACGAGCGCTCAACTGAAGACGGCGGTACCATCGAATTCCACGCCCTCACCTCGGTTGATCCTGCCCGCCGATCCAACGGATCCATCTTCGCAGCTGACATCGCAGAAGCGGAAGACAAAGCACGTGAGGCCATCGCCTACACCCACTCCCCCTCCATCATGCGAATTGAGATCATCGAGGAAGGAAACCGAACCACCGAACCCAGCATCTCAGCGGAAACCGTCAACGAGGCATTCGGTAGTGTCGAGGTGTTTTCGGTCGATGCTGGTACCGAGTTCCTGTGGGCCCTTGCCGCCGTCGTAGGTTGTTTTTCAATGGTGCTCATCCCATCGTTTACGGTGTACTTTGCAGCCCGAGCAAAAGAAAAGCGCGACGAAGCAAAACTCGAATTGGCCAAAGCACAGGTTGACGCAGCGTACGATGCAGACGATGCCTAAGGAATTCCAATCATTGCCCCTAAATAGATAGACGGACATCCACCGAGTGTGGGGAGCATGAAGTCTGCTGCGACCGGATTGGTACTCCTGTTCATCATGAGTACCCTCGCCGGTGCTGCACCGCATTTGTTGGCCGAGGGCGTGGTTCACCACAGCCCAACCAACCCGACCGGCGTTGACGTTCGCGTCACAGACGCCAGCGTTGAATACACCAGCAGCACGGACGAGGCAAAATACAAGATGTTCTCATCGAATCATCCCATCCTCGGCTTCAATCGACCTGCAGAATTGTTTGTCATCGACGCGATGGTCAATGTATCAGTGACGTTAACGATCACGGTGGAAAACATCGGCACGGCTTCTTCGGGCACCGTTGATGTGAACGTCCTGCTGCTCCACGACGATTACGATTACTTTGAATTCGTGAATTCAACCACGCAGATGGCTGCCCTTTCGGGCGGTGGAAGCAACACCGTCACGGTTCCCGTCGTACCGGGCTATGCCGGCAATCATACCCTCGCCGTTCGTGTGACGCCAACCGTTTCTGACGACAACCCAAACAACAACCTCCGACAACAGCCCTTCACCGTTGGCCATACGTACTTCAACTGCGATGCTTCGACATCGTGGTCGTTTGGGAGCGGGTGGATGCTTTCGACGGACACGTCGATTTCCCAAGGCAGAAGCTGCCACGCAGGGAACGGGCAATCGTCAAATTACAACAACAACGTCATTGCGGCATTGACCACGCCTGTCATGGACATGTCGGATGCTTTGCCCAACCCGACCAGGACCAACGGCGTGTCGTTTTTTTACACCGGTTCAACAGCTGCAAATGATAAATTGACCATCTTCGGAAGAAATGCATTCGGCGCATGGAGCGAAGTGGGATCAATTTCGGGTACCATCGACAATGTCTTCACCGACGGTGCCAACTGGCAGACGTTCAGTGTCGCCAACAAGGGTCACAGTTCGCCACTGATTCCCGTCCCTGACGACCTTTTCCACTCAACATCCCAGTTCAAATTTGAATTCACCTCGGACGCAACCGGCACCGACATTGGATTCTACATCGATGACGTGGTGATTGTGTACGAGCAGAAAGTTCGGCCAGAAGAGTTCAGCGTATCTGCTCAGGGCGTCTCGACCAACGGGGCCATTGCAGGAGACTGGGGAAACATATCACTCAACATCATCAACACCGGCAACATCTCGGAGACCTTTATTCCGAGGCTGGACGGGCTGCCTGCCAGCTGGAATGCGTATTACACAAGGCCTTCAGGTACGAGTTTTGACCCCAACGGTGGGCTCATTTCCCGACCAGGAGAACCCGCATCGTTCAACATCATGATTCAACCGGATGTCAACGCCAGCCTGGGTTTCCAGCAAATGACCGTCAACATCACCTCAAAGCAGTACCCCAGCGTAACCACGGAGCTACCCGTCCAATTTTTGGTCAAGGCGGACAGAATACCCGTGATTCTCCCACCGTCCGTCCGGCCGAGTTGTCCACCGTCGTACACGTGCACCTTTGATGTCGGGTTGACCAATCGTGGAGGCGCAACGGATGTGTTTGACGTCACGTTGGACACAACCACCGTCCCAAATGATTGGACCATCGCACTGGCATGGAGCCAACACAACGCCGTGCTGTTGCGCCCCAATGAAACGGTGCAGGCCTTGTTTACGCTCACAGCACCCGCTGATGCTGCACCGGATACCGTGGTCGAGTTTGATCTCCGGCTGACATCGCAAAACGATACGTCGCGCTCCGACGTGAAGACCATCCCGGTTTCAGCCTCCATGGTGAGCATCGCTGAGGTCGCCCTGCAACAACCGTACCACGGTGCTGAGCAGGCCGTGAACGCAGGCGATGAGGTCGTCTTGAAGTACACCATTTGGAACAACGCGACTCGTCAGGACATTTTTTCGATGCGCGTGAACGTTGAAAATGAAGGCGATTGGGTTGTTCATCAACCGACGCGACCGGATGCCGTATTGAATCCAGGAACGTCCACCAGTTTCGAGGTGGTTGTCGACGTCCCGCATGACGCCCGTGCCGATGATACAGGACCCACCCTCACGCCCGTCATTGAGTCAAAGCGTAGTTTGATGGAAATTGAGGGTGAGTCGTTCGCTGGGCTCAGGGTTCAGCCAGTGCATGACCTCCGCCTGCTTCTGCTTGATGCGCCGACGAAACTCAAGCCGGGTGCACCCAACGAGTTGCATTGGCGCGTGCTCAACGAAGGAAACGGGCCAGCAATGGCACATCTTCACATCAACGATGCCAGTGAAGATTGGACATGGTGGCTGGAGGTCGATGGCGCCAACATCACCGACCCGGTTCGAATGGATGGTACCAACGAAGCACCCAACGAGAAAAACATCAGCATGTGGATTCTCATTCCAACGAACGCTCCAGCCGGCGGTTTGAACACCATCACGGTCGAAGTCTCGCACGAGGACGGGATGGAAGATCGGACACCAGAGAACAATGCACTGGAGGTTATCATGTCAACCGAGGCGGTTCGAGTTCCCTCGCTGCGGCTGGTCAACCAAAGTTCAACCGCCATGGCGGGAACAACCGTGTTTGCCCAAGCCGTTCTTCAAAACGATGGAAATGCCCCCGAATCATCGCTGACGGCGGTTGGGCGGGTATCATCCACACCGCCGGTGCCCGGGCTGATTGTTTTCTTCAGTGTGGAAGGAGCAAGTGTCCCTCTGAACACACCAACGCCCGTGTTGGTTCCTGCAGGTGGTTCACAAACACTGCAGCTGGAAGTCCTCCTCCCCGATGATGCATCGTTGAACACCCGGTTCGTCCTTGAATTTGAAATCCTTGGTGTGGTTGACGATGAGGGACTACCCGTCCTCATGAAAACCCAAGCGCTGGTCATGATCAACGAACAGCGACAAATTGATTCAGAGGCAGGCCTCATGATTGAAGGGAATGTCCCCCACGGCACGGCAGCTCAGATTCAAGTCAACATCACATCGATGTCCACCATGAACGAAGATGTTCTGCTCGGACTGACAGGACCGGATGGATGGCAAATCACCTGCAACAAAATATTGGTGAACGAAAGCGGCGTCACCATCACCCTCACGCCAGGACACGTGTCTCCTCAAAGCACCAATCAGCGATGCGAAGTCTTGCGTTTGGACGGTCCACAACAAGGCGAACTCACCGTTGTTGTCGCAGCTGCAGACGGAACAATGGAGACCAGGCACACGCTGCAACTGAACTTCGAACCATCACCGGAGGCAGCGACCATGAGCGGCACACTGGTCCTTGGTGCAGGGGGCGGTTTCTTGCTCGTGCTCGCTCTCACCTTCCTCCTCTTGAGAAGCCGTCGCGGTGAACATGACGACGTTGAAGCGCTCTCCCCAACTGCGGGCCCACCGATTTCCTCCACGGTCCACGAAAAAGAAGTTCCCGGGATTTCGTCGGAGACCACCGCCACACCTCCAGCGCAAGAAGAACGGACAGCAGGCCCACCGGTTCCCGAAGAAGGAATTCCTGCAGGCTGGACAGAAGAACAGTGGCGATATTACGGCCAACAATACCTTGATGGAACGTTGTGAGAGGCCGTTGGTATGGCAACCTATCCGCCTGCATGGTACGCACTTTGGGTGGTGATCGCCACGTGCGGTGTAGGGACGTGGTACTTGCGCAACTTTTCAACACGCGTGCAGACAACGCGAACGGTCGCCCTCCTTGGCACGGCCGCCATGCTTACGTTGTTGATGTGGACGTGGGCGGAATTCTAAGGTGATCGAATGGAATCGTTGGCAGGCATCGAAGACCATCCCCTCTCGACACAGTACCCGTGCAGAACGCCCGTGTGGTGGGCCAGGGTTGGGCCGGTTGCGAAAGACCCCAATCTCCCCGGCGTGAGCGGAAGGCGCGTTGTCTTGCGAATTCCCAAGCAATTCGGACGCATTGAAGGCTGGTTTGCCAATCTTTTACGAGCGCCCCGCGAAATCCGCCGACCGTTGGACCAGATGAACAGCCTGTTGTGGGAACTGAGCGATGGGTCGCGAACCTTCGGCGAAATCTGCAGGGTCATGGACGAAGTCTTTCGGGAAGAGATCGCGCCGGTGATGCAACGAACAGCGGCGGCCATCGGGCTGTTCCAGAGGAACAACCTCGCCCTGATGCTTGAAGAACCGCTCAACAGACGTTGGACGGTGGGGCCAGGACAAACACCCGAACATCAAACACTGGCGGGTCTTTCAGACCAGCTGGATTACGATTCTTCACCGATGGACGGAGATGCTCCCTGATCTTCGCTCGGTTGATTGTCGAGCGGCGACCAAACAAGGCGAAAGCCAAGCCCGTCGCTTTTTTTATCCCGGTCGGCGAAAAAACGAGCACCGCACCGCGTTGATTCACTCTCTGTGAACCAGGCGCCACCCCGAACGACATGCCGTGTCGTATCTCCCGACAGATGGGGTTTCTGCGTTCGCCCACCTTCGTAATTCCGTGCCCAATGATCGCTGCACCATTCGTTGACCAACCCGTTCATGTCGTAGAACCCCCAAGGGTTTGCTTTCTTCAACCCCACTTCTCGAGTAGAACCGCCTGCATTACCGGCGTGCCAACCGTGTTCGTCAAGTTCAATGTCTTTCTCACCAAACGACCATCGGCCTTGTGTACCTGCTCTGGCGGCATATTCCCATTCAACCTCGGACGGTAAGCGCCATTCTCCAACGAGGCCGAGACGGCGTTCTCCGGCATGCCGTTCGTTCAAGCGGTGAAGAAATGCCTGCACATCGTCCAGGCTGATTTGTTCCACAGGCCGCAAACCAGCGCTCCACCCCTCCTGAAATTTGGACGGGTTTGACCCCATGACATCCTGCCATTGGGCCTGAGTGACCAAACGTTCACCAAGAAAGAAAGGTTCGGTGATGGCGACCAAAAACGACGGTTGCTCATTTGGGTGCCCCTTCCCCGAAACGTCACCCATGGTGAACTCCCCGGGCTCAACAAGCCGATAGACAGCGCCGTATTCGTCCGAAAAGGACGGACTCGTGCCCGCTGCTTCAACCATGTCAGGCACGCAACTTTTGGGCGGTGTTGAGGACGGATTCAACCAGGGTCTCAAGACGATCACGGAGGGCTGGGTCGTTGAGGTGACCCTCATCGTTGAACGCCTCCTTGACGTGACCCACCGCCAGTTGTTCGGGCACGGGCCAACCGTGAAGCCAACGAAGAGCAATCCGCATGTGGTTGAGTGTGTTGGCGTTGGTGACGCCGCCGAGGGTTGACATCAAGCCGAAGACTTTCCCTCCGACGTGCTTGTCGTACATCCAGTCCATGGTGTTCTTCATCACCCCCGACATGGTGCCGTGGTACTCAGGAGAGGAAAGGAAAAACGCATCGCACGACTCAAGAAGCGATTGAAATGCTTTGACGTTTGGATGGGACCAACAACCATCCTCCCCAACCAGAGGCAGCGGTTGTGCTGCGAGGTCCCAAAACACCACCTCTGCGCCACGAGCAGCTGCCATGTTGAGTGCTTCATTTACCAACATACCCGATTTCGATGAGGCCCTGTATTCACCTGCGAGGCCCAAAATTTTCAACGTTGGTTCTGCCATGGCTTTTGGACAGCGGCCCATCACTTGAATGTAAGGTCGCACCGTAAGGACAACCAAAAGCAAGACTTATGCATGGCACAATGCTCGTTTTTGATACGGTGGAACAAAATGGCTACGAGTGAGGAATCCGGAGCGGCTGCAGGGGACGACCACGACGCCCTCGATGAGGTGGTCCTTTCTTCTGTGAATCAAGCCATCGAAGCCGTGGAGAACGAAGCGTTACAGGAGCCTGCACCGGCTGTAGAGGAACCACCGCAAGCGCCAAGGAACATTATTCCCGAACTTGAAGAGGTGGAAGACCCCGAGGAAATGGTTGAGGTGTTGCTCACCGTCGGTGAAGAACGCAGCCGTCGTGGTGATGTCAAAGGCTCCCTTGCAGCGTTCAACAAGGCCATCGCCCTCGACCCATCGTGCGACATGGCGTGGTTCAATCGGGGCGTTTTGCTCGAAGCTCAGCAAGATGCTCGTGGGGCACGCCAATCCTTCCAAATCTGTCTTGATTTGAACGAGGAACACGCTCCCGCTACGGCAAATTTGTCCATCCTCTTGGAGCGAATAGGCGACCTTGAGGGAGCATACACGATGGCGGGTAAGGCACTGAATTTCTTTCCAGGTCACCCGGCCTTGATCGCTCTTCAAGAACGATGCAAGGACAGCGACATTGCCGTGTCCATGGAAGCAATGCAACCCTCGGTCCAAGTTACCCAAGAAGTCGACATGGCACTCGTGGAAGAAGTCGCAGAAGAAGCGGGCATCGAAAACCCCGAAGATTTGCTCAACGAAGCCGTCCACCACGACCACGACGAAGATGCAACACTCACCGTCGACGAACTTCAAAGCGCCGCCGAAGTGGTGGTTGCTCAACAAGACGTTTTGCGAGAAGTCGAAGAAGCGCAGCCTGAAGAGACAGAGATTCCCGAACCGGTCGAGCCTAAAATTGACATCGATGCTTTGGTGGACGCAGCAACCGCCACCATCAAAGATGGAAACCCAAAGGAGGCCCTCGAGTTGCTTAAACCGCATCTGAAAACCATCGGTGCCCAACATGCAGGAGCATGGCGCGTCGCAGGCGGCGCCATGGCCAGGCTCGATCTCGACAACCATGCCATCGCAGCGATGACGCACGCACAAAATCTGGAACCAACCCATGCACCTGGATGGTTTAACCTGGGCTCGGTGCAGCAGCGGTCGGACCTCATTCAGGAGGCCACAGCGAGCTACAAGCGAGCAGTGGAAGCCGACCCAACCTACGAGAAAGCAGCGGAAAAAATGGCGGCGATGGCCAAAGAGCACGGCCATATTGAAACGTACATGGAGGCGTCAAGAATGCTGTTGACCATGAACCCCGGCCACGAAATCGTCGGCGCTTATGTCGACATGCTGCTCCAGCTTGCACAAGGTGAAAGCGAGGTCATGGATCAGGTGGCAGGCCTCCCGCCCACGCTGCCCGCAGGCCCAGAAATGGCCGCGGAGGCTTTGAAACTCATGGACGCAGACCCATCCGCACAGCGAGCCCTTGCTCTTTCGCTGAGTTTGCAACACAGCGATGCGGTCTTGATGTGGAAAACGCTGATTCAACAAGAACCGAACGACGCTGGACACTGGACCGGTTTGGCCCGGTCGCTCGAGCAGGCAGGTGACTTGGAAACCGCTTCCAAATGCCATGCGAAAGCAGCCGCAATGAGTGGTGAGGTGGCGCTGGAAAACCCACCGCCCCCTCCAACGGATACCCCTCCTGCCACACCACCGCCCCCTCCAACGGACACCCCTCCTGCC
>CAXGZM010000016.1:0-18012 GCA_964014165.1 uncultured euryarchaeote
GACGTAGACCATGACAAGGGGACGAACAGCGCCTTCGCCTTCTGTTTCAACGAGGTTGACGATGGAGCGTTCAAGCCGGCGGACGACGGTCCGGGCCACGTGCATGGTGGCCACCGTGGGTGAACCTGCCGGGAGAATGAAGCTTGTGAGATCGGGAAGGGTGGCGAGCCATGCGTCCATTTCTTCCATGAGTACATCGGTCTGGGCTTGCGAAATCAGCACCATGTATTCGGGCAGGGTGGCAGGGGGACAGGCCAGTTCAGCTCCCACGTCAAAGAGTTCGTTTTGAACGCGAACGAGGGCTTCGTTCAGCACGGTCTGAACGCGCTGGACGTTGGTCCGCTCTCCACCGTCCTCGTGGTCGGGCAGGCGCCCCAACTCGGCGAGGATCATGCCCAGCCAGCTGTTGACTTCGTCGCAAACTCCAACCACGTCAAAGCGTGCATCTGATTTTTTTCGTCGGGAGCCGTCAACAAGCGAGGACTCGCCGCCGTCTCCACCGCCGGTGTACACACGATTGATCTTCACCATGGGTGCGCCTCACCCTTGCCACGTCATGCTTCTATGAGGGGTTTACGGGAGGGAAACCCTTCCTCCATGCGGTAATACCACTCGATGTCGGCCTCACCGACGGCCCAAGAAAACAGGGCCATGCGATGATCGACCACACCGTACCACTCCAGTCGTCCGGGGTCCATGGACACAATACGGGCACCGATGCCCTCCAAGCGTGCGACGTTCGCCTGCCACTGCGAAACAAGTCGCCCAAGGTGTTCGGCCACTTCGAGCACATGGGGATGGGTCATGCTGTATCCGTCGAGTAACAACTCCAGTTCGTTGGTCAAATCGTGAGCCTCGTCGCTCATGGCCTGCAACACCATCAGCACGTTCTGAGCCTCGGGCAGCGAAGTTCTCGCCTCCTCAATGGTCACCACGCGGGCGCCATCGGGAAGCGGGTAAGGAAGGTCTGCCTCGGGCGAGAGTTCCTCCAGAGCCATCGGTAGCCCGGAATAGAACGGTTCATCCTCAGGTGTAGACACGGCTTCTCCTTGACTTGACGCTTCTTGTAGTCACCGGAGGGTGGAGATGAGAAATCCTTGTTTTTGGGCAAAAAACGGATGTCCGAGGTTCAGACTCCGACAGGGTGCGGCGCGGGTGCGGTGGAAGACCGGCGAGCGCGAACGAGTTTCGCCCAGCCCATGGCGAGCAGACCCAACCACAGCGTGATTTCCAACAGCACCACCAGGTAGTACACGGGCCCGAGGGATTTCAGCATGGACACGGCATCGTAGGGCAAACCGTGTGTAGCCATGTAGGCCGATTGTGAAAGCAGGCTGGAAGAAAACCAGATGAGAACGGCAAACCACAGGATGTTTCCCATGGGCCAGTCGTCAGGTGCTCGTTCAAGATGCTTCATGATACAACATCAACCGCGAGGGATATAAGTCCTCGTTTGTTTTGTATCACTTTTCCCCGAAACCCGGAAACCTCAGGCTTCTTCCGTGCGGTCATTCTGCTGGAAAAGGGAAATGGATGCCCCCATCGCGACCAATCCATCGTGAATGGCCGAGATCCATTCCGGGGCGACGGATGCCGAGCCACCCGCATCCTCAAACGCCTCAAGCCAGCGATTGGCCGTCGCCTCGTCACCCAGGTGCACGTGAATGCGGTGAAGGGCCACGTAAGCCATCGGGTTCAGGTGCTCTTCATCGGCATCCCATCCGCGCTCAAAGCAAGCGATGGCGCCGTGAGGACCGTGAAGTTGGCGGCGCTGGAGCGCCACCATGCCGGCCTGGCTCCACGCCATCGGCAGTCGACCGATGAGCAACCCTCGAAACACCATCCAGGTTTGTCCGCCGCCCAGGCCGACCAACAACAAGAAACCGGCCCACTGCTCAAGGGTGTTCAACTCCGGCCACGTCAGCACCATCAAGCCACCAGCACCGGTGCAGAAGACAAAACCGGCCATTGGCGCGATGAACACATCCCGGCGGGTGCGGACCATGTGATGCACGCCGACCAGGATGCCGTAGCTGCCCAATCCGAGAGCCACGACCAGAAGCAACGTGAGTGACATGGGGCGTGGCGCCGTCTCGCCAAGGGCGAGCAGACCGGTCAACGAGAGCAACACCCAGCCAAAGCGGCCTGAAATTTCTGGAAAGGGTTGGTGGCGGCTGCCGGCGATGAGTGAGATCGAAACCGCTGCGAGGACGAGCAGGACGAGCGCCTTGGCCGAAGCGTCGTCCAGAAACATCGTGCTCATCGTCAAGACCTCCGCGCCGCCCTGCTTTCATGCTTTGTGATACCCCGAACCTCGTTGGAGTTCAGTAGCCCGGTAGAGTTGTTCGACCACCATCACCGCAGCCAATTCGTGCGGGAAGGTCATCTCGGAAAGCGACAAGCGAAGCACGGATGCAAGCCTAGCATCCTTCGGCCACCCCTCGGCAGGACCAACGGCCAAGTGAACGTTCTCCGCTGAGAGTTGCCACGCTTCAAACCGCTTTGCAAACGCTACAGATGTGTCCTGCAAGCCGCCCTCGTCCAGGAGCACCAAAGTTCCATTCCTTGCCGTGAGGCGATCGACGTAGTCGGTTGCGCTGAGTTTGGCAGGATGATGTTCAACACCGATGCCGCGCCCTTGAATGCGTTCACCGTACATGTCGATCAAACGCTTCATCGCCTTCTCTTTGGGCGCCCCGTGGGTGTGAACGGTCAGCCGGCCCATGGCCGAGACACCGGAAGTTGGGCTTTCAAATCGTTGCCCGATGAACAAGACCATGAACCAGCGCAACGACGAGGGAGCATGGGATGGTGGCCGTTTCGCAAGAAAACGCAATCCACCGATACGAACGACCCCATTCTCAAAGACACCCGAACATGGCTGGCTGAACTCAGAGACGCATGCGAGATGAACTTCGACCAACCTGAAGAGGCACGGCGATTGATTCGACACATGCAGGTGGAATGGAAGGAAGCGATGGACCGAGGCGACATGTCGCCCTCCCTTCGGGAAGGACTGGAAGGGCGAGCGTTTCGTCTTCTGAACTGCACGGACAAGGAATGGTTGGGCTGGCTTGACAACCTCAATTTTTGGAAAGCGGGCTGGAAACCCGGCATGGATGACGAGAACGAGGCTTGAAGAGGGACTGTCCTCAGCGGCTCACCATGGGTCAAACCCCTACGCTGCACCTGCTCTATTCGTGCCCGTTTTGCTGGAAGGTTCGCGGCCTGCTGGAACACCTTGACGTGGACGTGAATTACGTCGGTGTCAACGGCATGAAAATCAAGAAGGACGTGGCCTTCGCGGGCGACTGGGGAAAAGTCCCCGTGTTCACCGACGCTCAAGGCCAACACCACGTGGACTCAACACCGCTCCTGCGTCTCATCGATGAAACCTACAACGGCGGAAAAATGGCTGCGCAGGGCGATGCAGATCGTCAACAGGAATGGTTGACCTGGGTGGACACCCATCTGTCCAAGGCCACCGTTCCCATCCTCTACGGAAGCCTCGGGTCTGCTCTCAAGACCACGACACGCATTTCAAAAATTGAGGAATTCGGCTTCATCTCGAAGCGGCTCTATGCATGGGCCGGCTTTCCCATCATGTGGGGCATCATCGCCCGGAAGCGCGTAAAGCGTGACGGGCGCAAGCCCAAACAGTTGTGGCACGACCTGCTGACAGAATTTACCGAGGCCCACGGGGATGAACCGTTCTTCGGCGGAACCTCACCCGACCTCGTGGATTTCGCCGCCTTCGGCTACATGCGATCGGTCTCACCCTACCCCCAATTCGAGCAATTGACCGATCACGTCAACGGCATGGCGTGGTACCGACGCATGGAAGCCACGCTCAACTGAGGGATGCACGTGAGTCTCCATCTTGCCGGTCTCGTCTTCCAGCGCGTGGAGGCCGCCACCACCGTCATTGGGACGACCAAAGGCGGGTGGGTGTACGCCAGCCAGCGGCCGTGCTACGAAGCCAAGACCCCCACGTTCTTCGCCATGGAGCACCCGCTCTCCAGGTCGGACGTTGCGGGTGCCATGGGCAAGGACGGGGAAGCAGAAAGCACAACGCCGATGGAAGAACTGACCTCGTACGATCTTGCCGAGCTGGCAGCGACGGTCATGGAGCAGGCTGACTTTACCGATACCACGGCCAAACTGGAAGGCTCGTGGGAAGTGCGCGCCCTGACGCATGCCGAATGGTTGGCTGCAAGGGACCAAGGCGTCGTAAACCTCGACAGCGGGCTCACCGAACGGTTGGCCGATGGCCCGGCCTCGAACCATCGCGGAGCGATGATGGACGGACGGCCACGGCCCAACGAAGTGCTCGGCCCGGCCGCCTCCCAAACAGCAGCCATCGGTGTCCATCCCCGCAACCCGGCCATCACCGCCATCGCAAGCGTCCCGAGCGACCGACCCCTCCCCGGCGTGGTGGCTCGACTCGCCCTCGTACCCGTACGAGAAACACAGCCCAAACGGGTTCCAAGTAACACCGATATGTGGCGAAACGTGAGGTCCGAAGCGTTGTGGACCACGGTGCTCGGCATCGTGCCCTCGTTCCTCATTCCTGTGCTTCGGGGCATGGGCGACTACGCCACCGAGGGTTGGGTCAACCTGCTGTTTGGTGGCCTTTGTGCCGGTTTCTTCACCGGCGCCATTTGGCGACCACGACGTCCCGTCCTGCGCTATGACGACGTTGAACCGTCGACCACCAGCGTTTCCCAGTAGTTGTCCTTACGAATGGCGTCGGCGGTACAAATCGTGGCCATGTTGACGATGTGGCGAACGCCGTCCTGCCGTGCAACGAGTTGAACGGGGTGAGCCATGCCTTCAAGAATCGGGCCCGTCATCTCTGCATCGCCCAATTCCTCAAGCAATTTGTAGGCGATGTTGGCCGATGCGAGGTTGGGGAGGATGAGCACGTTGGCCGGTCCAACGAGTTGCATGAACGGGTATTCCTCCTGTACCGAGGGGTTCAGCGCCGTATCGCTCTGCATCGGACCGTCGATCATCAACGTCGGGTCGAGCGTTCGTGCCATGATGACCGCCTCCTCGATGCGCTCGGAGCGCTGGGCTCGCGTGGAGCCAAAGTTGGAGAAGGACAGCATGGCGACCCGTGGCACCACGCCAAATCGGCGAGCAACCTTCGCGGTTTGGACGGCTATTTCTGCAAGCGTGCGGCTGTCAGGGTACACGTTCACGGTGGCGTCAGCCAGGAAAATCGTTCGCCCCTTGACGTTCATCATGTAGCAGCCGATGACGCAGTGAGCGTCGTCCGCCTTGCCGATGAGTTCCAAATTCGGCCGTAGCACGTCGGCGTAGTTGCGGCTGACGCCCCCAACGAAACCGTCGGCGTCCCCGGCCTGAACCATTTGGGCTGCAAAGTACGGCCGACTCTTGAGCAGACGAGCGGCGTCAGGCCAAGTGATGCCTTTGCGCTGACGACGCCTGAAGAAGGCGTTGGCGTAGTCGGTTTTGCGTCGTTCGTCGTACCTCGGGTCGTAGGCTTCGTAGGAGAAGTTCAGGCCGAGTTCCTCCACCATGCGGTCAATGCGGTCCACGGGGCCGAGCAGGATGGGGGAGCAGATGCGCTGCTCGACAAGTTGTGCTGCGGCGCGAAGTACCGTTTCGTTGTCGCCTTCAGGGAAGACGATACGCTTGCCCCTTCCTTTGACCTGGTTGATCATCTGACGCATGACGGAGTAGGACTCGCCCAGTCGTGCCTCGAGCTCTTCTCGATAGCGGTTGATGTCAAATTCCTCGGCGGACACGCCGGTGATGCCTTCGTCCACCGCAGCCTGTGCGACGGCGGCAGCCTCCCAGATCAACACACGACGGTCAAACGGTTTGGGGATGATGTACTCGGGCCCGTACTGCATGACGACGCCGTCGTAAGCCGCTGAGATGTAATCCGGCACGGGTTCTTTGGCGAGGGCGGCCAACGCTTTGGTGGCGGCCATTTTCATGTTCTGCGTGATGTCCCGAGCGCGAACGTCCAGCGCACCCCGGAAGATATAGGGAAAGCCAAGAACGTTGTTCACCTGATTGGCGTAATCCGAACGGCCGGTGGCGATGATGGCGTCTTCACGCACCTCAAGCACCTCCTCAGGAAGAATTTCGGGCGTGGGTTCGCCAGTGCGAAGATGATCGGTTTCTCGGCCATGCTCGCCACCATGTCCTTGTTGACCAACCCGCCGCGAGACAGCCCGAGCATGACATCCGCCCCCTTCAGCGCATCCGCCAAATCACCGGCGGCACGGTCTTGGGCGAAGGGCGCCTTGTATTCGTTGAGTTCGCCGGCGTCAAGGCGGGCCTTGGTGATGATGCCCTGGCTGTCCACCAGCGTGATGTTGCCCATGGAAACCCCGACGGCGACGTAGTGGTTCGCACAGGCAATGGCCGATGCGCCTGCGCCAATGACCACGACCTTGAGGTCGGCCAGCACCTTGCCTTGGAGTTCAGCAGCGTTGAGCAGGGCGGCAGCGGAGATGATGGCCGTCCCGTGCTGGTCGTCGTGCATGACGGGAATGTCGGTGGCCTCGGAAATGCGGCGCTCGATTTCAAAGCACTCGGGCGCCTTGATGTCTTCGAGGTTGATGCCGCCAAAGGTCTTGGAAATGTTCACGACGGTGTTGATGAATGCCTCGGGGTCTTCGGTGTCCACCTCAATGTCGAACACGTCAATGCCGGCGAAGGTCTTCAGGAGCAGGCCCTTGCCTTCCATGACCGGCTTGCTGGCTAAAGCGCCGATGTTGCCCAGTCCGAGGACGGCTGTACCGTTGGAAACCACCGCAACCAAGTTGCCTTTCGAAGTGTAGCGGTAGGCGTCTTCGGGTCGCTCCTCAATTTCAAGGCACGGGTAGGCGACACCGGGGGAGTAGGCCAGGCTCAATTCGTGAGCCGTAGCGTGTGGTTTGGTGGGCACGACCTTGATTTTCCCTTGAGGTTCAGCCTCGTGGTACTCAAGCGCCTCCTTGCGCAACATCTCGTCTTTTTTGCTCGTGGACAAGGCTATCCCCACCAAAAGGGCGGAGAGGCGGGGTTTGATTGTTGTGCGAGGTTGAAGCCGTCGTGACGCTCTTTCAGCAGGTCAGTACCGTGCGAGCACCGATGCTGGAGGTCATTGGAACTGGTCAAGACAATCTTTGATTCGTTTTGCGAAAAAACGGCTGTTCTCGTGGTTCTCTGAGGAGGCAACAAGGGTGCCGTCGTTTCGCTTGACCACCAACCAATAGTCCCGAGAGCCGAGAATGTCAAGGCGATTTCCTGACGTGGGTTTGCTCTTCATGGTGATCTTGTCGCCTGCCTTGGACGTATAGGCAAGCAACAACTCGCGTTCTTCGCTGTATCGGGACCCTTCGAACACCTCGACATACCGCTGTTCTTGGTTCCAAGAAACGATGACCGTTTTGGCGTACTCGAAGAAGCCGTAGCCAAGCATGGCGAGCGCGATGAGCGGAAGCCAGCAACCCCAATCGGTGGGGGTCACAACCATCACCAGAACGACCGCAATGCCGGCGATCAACCAGAGCGGAGAGCCGTGAATGACGTGCTCACCCTGCTGGGAGGATGCGGCAGAGGAGGACGACGTGGCACCGAGGCCGGTGTTGTTCTCCTCCTCCAAGCTCCAGAACACCTCCTCCATGGCCAAAATTGTCAAGCAACATCAAGAAAAGATTTTCCCGGCATTCACGCCTCAAACGAGCCACGGAAAAGGGAAAACATCCGAGCATTGTTCAGTCAGCAAGGGCTTCCTTTCAAATACGGGGAAAATGCCCCTTCAGCCATGAAACAGGGTCGTCACGCCGCTCCCTTCCAGAGCCAGCGTCCACGCGCCCTGTCCATGGTGGTGCTGATGGTGCTCATGTCCATGGGCCCGCTCCTCACCTCGCCGACTGTTTCTGCCCACGCAGAACCCAGTGGCGTCACGTGGCCGCTGGAGGGAAGCAACGACACCGGCTGGGTCACCTTGGACGCCGTTGGTGCCTTGCCTGAATCCGGCCAGCGGGCCACCGCTGATTGGAACCTCTCCTTCGCTCCCGGGGCCGTCCTTTCCAACGTCACGCTCGAAGTTCGAGCCAGCGGCCAAAACGGGATGACGATTCAGGAACCACAGCTCGTCATCGACGGCCTCGGCACTTCCCTGCTGGACTGGCGTGGCTTGGGAACGTTGGGCGAAGCTGACGGCTTCACCACCGGGAGCACCTACAGCGGTCGGCTCAACCCCAACAGCAATTCCGGAGCGGGCTGGGACCTGCCCTCGGATGCTGAGATTACGCAGATGGTCATTGAAGCGCTCGCACCCGCCGACCCGCTGGTTTCCCTCACGCCGTACGATTTCAACCTTCGAGCCAGTGCCGTCAATCCATCGAACGGCGTCCTCTACGTCGCTACCAACAACGAACTGGTTCTCCTTCACGCCAACAACAACCCGCACATCATTGACGTCTACGACTTTCGCAGCGAAGGCGGCGTGATCGACATGGTCATGGACACCAACGGTGGCCTGCTTCATCTTCTGCTGGCCGACGGCACCTTCCGTGCCGTCTCCCTCGCCGACAGTTCAAGCCAGCCAGCCCTTGGCGACGGGAACGTGGACCGCTTCATCATGGCGAGCAACGGTGATGTCTTCGCCGCTAACGGTCTTGGCGTTCTGATGTGGGACGGTACGGCTTGGACCACGGTGGCTTCGATATCCAGCACGGACGGCGGCACGGAAGCCCTGTCGATGATCGAGGTGGCCGGTGTTGTGTATGCTGCCATCGAAAGCGTGGGCGTCCTGCGCTACGATACCGCCACCTCCAGCGCCCTCTCAACGTGGAGTTCAGCCAACACGCTTCATTCCGACAGCATCACGCACATGGCCGTCTCCGGCAATCAACTTCTGCTGGGGTCCTCCGATAACGGTCTTGCACGTTTTGACTATGCTGCGGGCTTCTGGCTCTCAACGTGGACCTCAGCCAACTGGCTATCGAGCGACACCGTGACCGGGGTCGAGCGCGTCGGCCCTACGTTGTACATCCTCGCCGGAGAGGACTTGCACTCCTACAACACCACCAACGGCGTGTTCAGCACGACCTACGCCCTTGCCACGCTCGGCTTGGCCAACCTCGGGGCCTCGCTCACCGTCTGGCCTGCCAGCGGCGGCGCTTCGCCCGCCCATGACGCTCTGCTGGTCGACGACGGGAGCGGGAACCTGATTCACCTCTCTCCCAACCAGACACCGTTCATTGAGGGTGAAATGTTGCTCGCCAGTGCTCCAGCCACCGACGAAATGACCGGTTTGGTCGAGGTTGACAACGTGCTCTACATCGGGTCGGCCGACGACTCCATGCTCTTGATGCGCTACGACGTCAGCAACTCGGTATGGCTCACACCGTGGACGGTCACGGACAACGTGTTGGGCGTCGTCGCAGCACCGACCTCGCAGGGCACCTCAACGCTGCTCCTCACCTACGAAGAGAGCCCGGTCGTTGAAGAAATGGACACCAGCGGCAACAGCCTGCAGACCTACGACGGCACGAACGGCTGCTACCCCTCCACCGCCAACATTCTCAGCACGGCCACCAACGTGGACCACCTCGTGCTCTCCTTGGACAGCGGTGTGTTCGTCCACTTTGACCGTGCAACCGGTGCCTGCACCTCCTACGACACCACCAACGGGCTCCCAACCTCGTTCGTTGGCGATGTCGCTCTCGTCGATACGATGGCCTACATGGCCACCGAGGACAAGGGCGTGCTGCGATACGATATCACCAACGATTCCTGGCTCGAACCCTGGGGCTCCACCGGCATCAACGGCGTTGAATTCGCTGCTGTCGCCATGGTCGGCGATGTTCTTCACCTCGGCCTGCAAGGCTTCGGCGTCGTGCGAAAAGACCTCAGCACCAACGAAATCCTCTCACCGATAACCGCGGGCAATCGTGGTGGCGTTCTCCCATCGGACCAAATCTATGCGCTCGAATCGGACGGCTCCAACCTGTACATCGGCACCCAGCAAGGTGCTCGAAAGTGGGACGGCAGCACGGCGACCTCGTTCGGCCAGGGGGGATCGTCGTGGCAAACCCGACCGAGTCAGTTCTTTGATTTCGAAATCGATGGAAGCGACTTCTATGCCGGCACCAACATCGGCGTTTGCAAGTACGACCTAGCGAGCCTGAACATCGACGACTGTCAGAATGTCTACGACGGCATGCCGAACTGGGCCACCTACAGCGTGGGTGTCGACGGCTCCTACGTGTACGGTGGCACCAATTCAGGCGTCGGCCTCATCACGAAATCCAATTTCCAGCACGACCGAAACTGGGGCCAAGGCACGCAAACAGGCAATGCTGTGGTCGAAGTCATGGGCGACATCGCCTACATCGGCACGGACGGGTTGGGCGTACTCCGCTACAACATCACCTCCAACGAGTGGCTCGTGCCTTTCACGGAGGACAACGGGGTGCTTGACGGCGGCAACGACGACGTAACCGGTCTGGTGGCTGACATTCGCCAGGACATGATTTGGATCGGCGGCAGCGACGGATTCCAGCTCATCAACGTCACCAACGGCGCCGAGGTTTACGACATTGAACGAACGAGCAACCAGTACACGGCCAACGGCAACCCCTACGGCATGATCATTCACAACAACATCATGTACTATCATGCCGGAACGTCCAGCGACGAAGTCAGTCGATTGAACGTCACGAACGCTGCCACCCTTTCGAATTTGGACGTCGGCGCTCGGGTTGGTGAAAACGGAGGGGACATCGTCAGCATGGAACTCTCCGGCGATACCCTCATGATCAGCGTGGTTTCAGGGCAGTGGTGGAACAGTGACGGATCGGGCGGGATCGCCCGCTGGAACACCACCACGTCCACGTGGGAAGGCAACATTTTGCCAACGGGTTCCATCGACCGAGTGACGGCCTACGAGTCCTCCAACGGCAACACGTGGGTGTCGTGGGGCGAGTTGAAACTGGATCTTTATGACAGCAGCCGAAACCTCGTGAATTCATGGACCGACCTTGGATTCCCCATTCGAGGTATCGTTGAACACAACGGAGAAACGCTGTTCGCAACAGAAGACGGTGTTGAACGGTACAACGAAAACACGAACGCCTGGAACAGCACCTGGGAAGCAGGAAACGGTCTGCCGAGCAACGCCGGCGACATCTTCTACGAACTGTGGACCGACGGTACGCATCTCGTCGTGGGCGGTGCTGACTTCAACGGCTTTGGGCAGTTCCGAGAGGGCATCATCTCGCATCGCAACGGCGCCGGTGCTTGGACGTCGTACCCTGCCGACTCCAACAACAACATTCCGGACGGTTATCCAATTTCCATGGAAATGTGCGGGGGCATGCTCAACATTGCCATGTACAACAACAACGGCGGCATCGCTCGTCTCGACCTCCAAAACGCCACGGTCAACGCCGGCTTCGACCGAAGCCAGCTCGACGGTACCGCTCCTGCCTCGGTGACGTGCGACAGCCAAGACACCCTCTACATCGGCTACTACGCTGACAATCAACCCATCAGTCGATACAGCTACGCCACCACGGCGTTCCTCTCCAGCCTCACCACCTCCAGCCACAACCTGCCCAGCGACCGCGTGTGGTACGACGCCTTGTCGCACTCGGGCACACAACTCATCGTCGGCCACGCCGTCGGCAATTCCGGGCCAAACCTCATCGCGGGTGGATTCTCAACCTTGGTCGCCAGCGGCGCCACTGCCCTGCAGGCGCAGATCCAAGGTGCAGGCTCCCCGGTCACCTCCCTGCAGTGGCTCAGTGGCTCCTCTGAATGGCTCATTGGCCGTGCCGGTGGCTCTTCTGGCTACAGCGAAGTCGCCACCCTGTCGTCCTCTGGACGGCAAACGGTCGTCGACCTTCCCGGCCTCGTCAGCGGTCAAGTGCCCACGATGGTGGCCAACGCTACGCACCTTTGGGCCTCCACCGGAACGTCTGCCACCTCAGGAAACTTTGGCGGCACGGGCACCGGTTTACTCCAAGGGACCTTCCTGCCCAACGGAACGGTGGACTGGGAATACGGTTGGACCCTCCCCGGCAACACGGTGGCCAACGATCTCCACCTGCAAGGGACGGACCTCTTCATCGCCACCAACCCCGGAGGCATGCTCAAGCTCGACACCACCACCCGCACCATCTCGGCGGTGGGCGGCTCGCTTCACGGCAAGTTCGACACGATGCACACCTACAACAGTCAACTCGTTGTTGGGCTTGCTGGCGACGGAGGGAGTCCCCCAGGCGTTCAAATGTTCAACCCGTTGACCTCTCAGTTTGGTAATGGCCGCCTGATTGCTGGCTTGCCTTCCAACATCGTCAACGGGTTTGCAGAGACCACCGACGTGCTCTACATCGCCACCGACGGTGGTATCGGTCGCTGGAACTACACGACCAACGACTGGATGGATTCCATCACGACCTTCAACGGATTGCCAACCGACGTTGTTGAGGACGTACTCGCCATCGGTGGTTCGGTGTACATGGCTACGCCTGCAGGTCTGTTCGTGTGGAACCCATTAACGCAGAGCGGTGCCACGATGACCACCAACAACGGGCTCATGGGTCAATCAACGTGGGGCTTGGCCCTCTCCACCTCGCCCTCCACGGGCACCACAACCCTCATCGTCAGCCATGACGGTCGTGGTTCCGATCGACCGGGCGTGAGTCTGATCGACCCGTCAGTCCAACAGGTCATGTCCACGCACCGCTTCGATCAGCTCCCCTCGAACACGGTCACCACGCTCACCTCGGACTGGTGGGGCCTCCACATGGCAACCGACGTCGGGCCGCTGACCCACTGGAACGCCTCGAGCGGCGAGTTTGAAGACGGTACGGGTTTGGTTCAGAGCCAATACCCCATCACCCACATGATGAGTGACGGTGAGGAACTGCTCGCCATCGGATCACGGGACAACCTCTTGTTATCGGAGGCACGCACGGCCGACCATGCGTTCATTACGCCGTTGCGTGCGGTGGGCGCCAACGATGGAACGCTGGGTGCGAACCACATTTGGGCGGTCACCGAGGACGGTTTGCTCGGATGGGAACGCAACGGCCAGTTTTCGCCGGTCGAATCTTCTTCCATGCGTCGCGCCCTGCCGCTCACGGTTCGAGCGATGGGTAACGGCGGAGGCATGAACATCAGCGAGATGACCCACGTGGGCATGCAAATTCAGCTGGTTGACCCGACGGCGCCCTACGCCCTTGATGCCACGCAGGGAACGCCCGGCGTCCATGGTCTGCTCTTCCAAAACGTCCCCGTCGTGATGACCTCGCCGGTCGCAGGTGCGGCCGTTTGGGCCAAATCTGTTGCACTTCAGTACGATGTGACCTTGAACCTGAGCGAGGACGTTGCCCTGGCTCGCAACCTGCAGGATGCCGTGGACACCGGTCAGCTCTACGACAACACTCGCCACGTTGCCGTACGACTCTTCGCACCCAGCAACGGCTCGCTCGAAGTTCGACTGACCTACGATTACGTCCGCAGCGACACCCCGGTTGCCGTTCAAGGCCTGGTCGACCGACCGGACGACGGCGGTGGCGTTCTGACGGCTTCATGGTCGTTGGTTCACGACGAGGACTTCGCACGGTACCTCATCTTCCTCAACGAAGGCCCTTGGGCTTCGCCGCCGACTGAACTTGAACTCCTCGGCCAGACCCCCGACAAGGCGATCTCGCTTCACAGTCGACTGAGCGCTGATATCGAGACAGCCAACGGCGCCGCCCTTGTGGATGGAACAGACTACTACGCCGTGGCCGTGGTTGAGTACACGGACGGGCGTTGGGGCAAAGTTTCCGCACCGTTCGGTCCAGCTTCGCCCACCGACGAAATTCCAGGTGCTCCGCTTTGGGCCAGTGCCGGCGCACTGGGTAGCAGCGGTGACGACGGTGACATCGAGTTGGAGTGGGCGCGATGCACGGCCTTGGATTTGGCCTCGACCAACGTCTATGTCTCAACCACGCCGATGGTGGATGCCCTCGGGCGAACACCGTTCACGTCCTATCTTCCAAACGAGGGGAATCAGTCCGTGATCAAACAGACGCCCGGCGTTCCGGTATGGATCGGCTTCACGTGCGTCGACGAGGCAGGGCAAGAAAACCTGTCCAACGTGACCGTTGTAGGTCCCGTTGTTCCAACGGGTGAACTCAACGACAACGATGCACCCGACCCGGTCACCGGTACAACGGTCAGCGATGCGCCCGACGACGAAGGCGGCCGATTGATCGTCGAATGGGACGTCAGCGAGGCCGAAGATTGCGCCTTCTACACCGTTTACATGAAGCAGGGCGACCATACGGTTTCCGACGGTTCCCCTGCCAGCGTGGCGGGTTTCGCTCAAGCGGCGGTGATCAACCCGTGCGATGAGAACAGCACGATCGTTTCCTCGCTGGACGGCATTCCACTGATCGACGGTCAAATCTACACGCTTGGTGTGGTCGCCTACGACGTTTGGCTCAACGGCAACACCGATGACGTGATGTTGGTTGCTGCGGCGCCCCTCCAAAACATCGTGGGCCAAGGTGGCACGCCGCCCCGCATCACCTCGTTGATGGCGTTTGACCACCCCGACGACGACGGCAGCACCATCGACGTGGTGTGGGAACCGTCGACCGTTGAGGACTTTGCTTCCTACACGGTTTGGGTTTCAAACGCGCCGGTCGTGGACCTCTCCACGGCCTACGCAGCGTTCGGGAGCAACCCAGATGCCTGCGGCTGCTTTTCGTTCAACAAACAGTGGATTGACGAGCGAACCAACCCCATCCAACTCCCGATCTCAACGGCCCTCGTCGTCCCTGAGGGCGGTACGCTTGCTGACGGTGTGCCCGGTTTGATACAAGCCGATGTTGAGTACTTCGTGGCGGTCACCGTCCACGACCTGCGAGGAAACGTCCACCTGACCGACCTGACACAAGTCAGCGTGACCCCCATTGACAACATCAACGACAACACGGCTCCCGACCGATTGACCGACCTCACGCTGACCGACCGTCCCAACGACAACGGTAGGGCCCTTTTGTTGGACTTCGAACTCTCCGAGGCGGGCGATGCAGCGACCTACCATGTCTTCGCTGCGACCTACAACTTCAACGGAGAAGTCGGGCAACAAGGCGACCTCGCCAGCGACCCCCTCAAGATTGCAAGCTTGGGCCGTTCGCCCTCCCTGCCGCTGGTGATCGAAGTCGTTGCCGACGACGCCCCCGTCATTCCCGACCAGGACATTTGGGTCGCCGTCGTCGTGGTTGACTCTGCGGGCAACGCGCACACCGACATGCTCACCATGGTCTCGGCCAGCTCGACCGATGAAGGCATCACGGACCCCGGCGTCTACCTTCCTGATATCGCCAAAGTCAACGCTGAATGGTTCGAACAGAACAGCATCTTTGTTGAATGGGAACACTCCGTTGACGCGAACGTCCGAGGCTATCACATCTACATCAGCGAAGAAATGTTCACGTCAACCGACGAGGCCACCATGGTTGGCCAAACCGTCTCGGCCAATTCCCTGCTGATCACGGCCGACGATTATGAAGGGCTCAACAACGCTACGGCGTACTACCTTGGCGTCGTGCCCTACGATGACTCGGTGGCGAAATCAACGGTCGAGTCGGTCAAACTGAGCCCGCTGGACGGCAGCGGTTCGGCAACGGACGGTGCCAACAACGACGGCCAACTCACCCTTGAGTCCCTGCTGACGACGCCGAACCTGATCGCAGCAGGCATGCTCCTCATCGTCGTCATGCTGCTCATTCTCATCGTGCGTGCACGAGGTAACTCCAACCGCCGCTCCAAGACCTGGGAGCTCCAAGAAGCCACATGGGGCATCCAAGACGCGAGTTGGGACACGCCTGCAGCGGCTGCACCACCTGCGCCACCCATGGCAGCCCCAGCACCGCCTCCCGGCATCTCAGCACAACAAAGCAACGACATCTATGCCGCCGCCAATCGCATCCAAAGCCAAGATTACGGGCGGCCAGCCTACCAGCCATCCCAACCCGTGCTGCAACCAACGATCGACCCTGCTCTGCTCGACGGGCTTGTTGACGAACCTTCCACCGCACCCCGCATGCCCGACATCGACACCTCCTTCCTCGATGACCTGCTGTGAGGGAATGCCATGGTGCCCACCGGTCCGCGCTCCGAGGTCTTCACGACGGTGCTGGTCAACGAGAGCGGAAAGGTCGCTGATTGGCCTGCTCACCGCCAACGACTTACCGAACATGCACATCGATTGCGTCTCGCACTCCCCGACACGGACCCTGAGGTTCGTGCCTCCTCCACCACGGCCTGGTCGCTGGCACGCATCAGCTACGACGGAAAGGTGTGGGCGGTCACCGGACGGGCGTTGGGTGTACGCAACGATGACATCGATGCTGTTTCCGTCGCAGCGCCCCGCTGGAACGAACGTACCAACGGTACCAAACACGGCGACTGGGGGGCCTACAAACGGGCCAAACAGGTGGCGGAAGCGGCCGGTTGCGACGCAGCACTGCTCGTTCATGAATTCGCCATTGTGGACGGCGACCGCGCGACGCCGCTTGTCTTGGACGAGGACGGAACGGTGTGGATGGCCCCCGACGAAGCAGGGGGGGTGGACGGTGTGGTTGCGAGACGACTCGAGAGGTTGCTGCCCGGCGCAGGCTTGCCCGTTGTGAAGGGGCAGTTGAACGAGCGAACCGTGGCTCGCTGCGCTGAATTGGTGTTGGTTGGAACCGGTATGGGTGTTTGTCGCGTGAGCACCCTTGACGGAACCACGCTCGGAACGTCTCGGGCGCTCTCCAACGCCTGCCGTTCACTGCTGTCCGAACATTTTACCCAAGAAGCCACCTGGTCCACGGTGGGGCCCCACGATGTCGCAGCGCGTGATGGGCATCGTTGAGTGCTTGGAGGCCAGCGACCTCCTGGGTGAAGCAGCGTTTCGTTTCGGTGCCCCCGACCGCGTTCTTTTGGTCTCGGGCGGGCCTGTGTCCCATCTTGCTCGATGGTCACTTGTTGCAGCACCCGCAAGAAAGCGAGTCATCGTACGTCAACCGAGTCGCTCCGAACTTCCGGCAGCGGCACCTCACCACCCGTTAAACGGGGACGTTCGACTGGTCGACGACCGAGCATTGCTTCGGGCAGATGTGGAAGAATGGAAACACGGCTCATGGTACCACAGCACAACGCTACGAACGCACGGTCTGGGCGACCTGTTCAACAAGCTCGCTAACACCACGGCCAAGGACCCCTTCATCGAATCCCACAAGGCTGAACTCCCACACCGACCGTTTTGGTCAGGGGCGTTGGCCTACGACCTCGTGCAGTGGACGCAACCCTTGCGACTCCAACACCCGCCCGAGGAAGGAGCCTTGCTCGCTGTTCTGTGGTGCGTGGAAGGGGGCATCGCCATCGATCACGAAAGCAACGATATCCACGTGTTCGGCAACGACCCTGCTTGGTGCGACGCAGCGAGAGCCCTCGGGCTGACCGAAGAGCGAACCGTCGTCGTCCCGTCATCCGCACCTCACCGGGAAGCGGTCACCCACACCGATGAAACCCACGCTGACAACGTTGAAGCCGTGCGACAAGGCATTGTCCACGGCCAGGTGTACCAGGTCAACATCGGGAAACACTGGCAGGGTGAAATCGATCACCCCTACGCCGTGTTCCAACGGCTGATGCAGGACAACCCTGCACCGTTTTCTGCATACGTCCACGCCGAAGACCTCGGTCTTGCCCTTTCGAGTTCATCGCCGGAGTCGCTGCTCGTGCTCCAAGACGGTCGGTTGCAGACGTCCCCAATCAAAGGCACGTGCCCGCAGGGGAGCACCCATGATGAGGCCTCCAAGTTTCGTGAGGCCATGATCAGCGATCAAAAAGAGCGAGCAGAACACCGGATGCTTGTGGGTTTGATGCGCAACGACCTCACGCAGGTGGCCCAGCCCGGGAGCATCAACGTTGAGCGCTTTGACGTTGAAGCCTACGCCAACGTCCAACATCTCGTGAGCCACATCACGG
>CAXGZM010000017.1:0-17754 GCA_964014165.1 uncultured euryarchaeote
CACACGGTTCATGGCGAACCCGCTCAGACCTGCCCGTGGAAGGCCGCTAGAGAGGCGGTGAGCGGTGCTGACGTGTTTGTGGGTGATTACAACCACCTCTTTGACGACGGCGTGAGGGATTCCAGCCTCAAGGCCATGGACTTGTCGCTGGAGGACATCATCATTGTCGTTGATGAAGCCCACAACCTGCCCGATCGTATCCGCATGACGCTCGAAAAACGACTGACCAGGACCATGATCCGAAACACGCAGATCGAGCTCGAAGAGTACGCCGGTGTCTTGGCACAGGCGATGAAGACCCCGGGGGGCGAGGCACTGTCCATCACCCACGGCATTGCAGCGTGGGCGTTTGACGTGTTGAAAGCCTCGAGAGCGGGGTTTGACGCCCTGTTTGGCAGCTACATGCGAAGCCTCACAGGGAGCGATGAAGAAGCCGAGGTCAAAACCGACGACGTGCTGAACGTGTTTCACCGGGCGTGCGATGTGGTCGAAGGCAAAGCGGGTCAGCAGCAACTTGACGCTCCGTCGTCCAATCATCCTGTGGTCGACGTTGCTGTCCGCATACACCAACTCAGGGACGTGCTGTCCAGCGTTGACGTGGACATGGAGGCCGGCGACGACGGTAATCCGATGGAGCCCAACGCCCACAAGGTAGCGGAAATCCTTGACTGCTTGCTGAAATTCGGTTCCACGCCGGCACTGACGATGGTTTACGACACCAAAGGAAAAGACGGGCGCATCACCACCCACCTGCTCGACCCCGGCCTCGTCTCCAAACCGGTGTTTGAACAGTCAGCGGGTGCCCTCCTGATGTCGGGCACCCTGTACCCACCGAGCATGTACGCCAACATCCTCGCACTTCCGGCCTCCAGAACAACCTCGGTGGCTTACCCTTCACCGTTCGCTGCCATGCGACGACCCGTCTTGGTGGCCAACAATGTTACGACGAAGTACACCGAGCGGAGCCCACAGAACACCGAGGCCATCCGGGCGCACATCCAAGCACTCATCAACGCATCACCCGGCAATGTCGCCGTCTTTGCACCCTCTTACGCCATGCTCAACGAGGTGGTCTTGGAGGGCCACTTTACCGGTGCTCGCGTCATGGCAGAAAGCCGCGAGTGGACCAAACAAGACCTCGACCAGGTGGTGGACACCCTTCTGGAAGAGAAGCGGAACGGTCGGAAGATCCTGCTTGCCGGTGTCTTTGGTGCCCGGTTGTCCGAGGGTGTCGACTACCACAGTGGAGCCTTGGACGCCGTTGCGTGCATCGGCATCCCCAACCCACCGCCGTCGGTCCTCTCCAAGTCCCTCAAAGCCTACGCAGAGGAGCGATTCGGTCGCAACCTTGCCTGGCGCTACACGGTTTCGCAGCCGGCGGTCAACGCCATTCTCCAGGCGATGGGGCGGCCCATTCGTTCCATCGGCGACAGGGCCCTCATCCTGCTTCTTGACCGACGTGTGACCGACCGCACGTACACGGGTTGTTTCCCTCAGGATTTACGCATGAACGATTCCAGCGACCACGATTCCACGCATCGGTTTGCCCGGCGATTTTTTGCCAAAATTCATCGGGACGCCTCCCTTGAATCACAATGAGCCTCGTCCGAAGGTTCATGTGGGCTCGGCCGGTCCAATTTCACATGGACGAGTGGAAAGCGTTGGACTTTGACACCGAAGACGCAGGGCATGAGGCCTTGGCGCCCGTCGTCCCCGAAGGCCTTGAAACCGATGCCGCCAGCTTGCAAGCTCACTTTGAATCCGCCAACAATCACCTCGCTGATGTCCGGCAGCGCCACACCGAAGTGCTGGTCACCGCAGGCATGCTGCCAGAAAGCGGACTCGCCGAGCACCTTCCGGAGCGAGCCCTTGCTTGGGTCGTCGAGGGCATCAACGGGCGGATGAACCCCGACGGGTTGACCATTCCACTTCTCGGAACCAACGAAGAGGCCATCCAACTTCACGTGAAGCATACGGAGCAGGCCACGGTGGTCCGGCTCGACATTGAGGATACGGAAGGGCCGAACCTCGTGCGTGAGTTTCCGCTGCCCTCCGATGCAGCCTCAACGCTCGCCGCAAATTACAGCAACGGTCGTCTAACCCTCCGCTGGTGAGCAACCGCCAACAACACCGCTGGCCGAGACCTTGCGGTTGCTGACCATCAACGCTGTGGGATGGTTTGGATTTGGGCGAGCTCGCCTGCCATTCGGTTCAGGGCCTGCAGGGCCACATCCTGATGCTGCGCACCCATCTCTTCACGGCTGTAGCGAGCCATTTCAAACGTGTTGTCCAACGCCGTCAAGGCATCCTCCGAGACACCCTGAAGCGCCTGCCGAATTGCAAATTCAAACTCCCGGACGGTCTCGAAATCACGCCGAAGGAAGCCCCGCTGCTGCAGCAAACCACAGAGGTCCTGATAGCAGGTGAAGATCGCTTCACGGATGGCATCGCCGGCTGCAAGGAGTTCGGCGGTGTAGGCAAAGACCTCGGCTGCGTCCTTGAGCAGGTCATCCGCCAGCTTCTTTCGGCGGTACATCACGACGCCACCGGCGATCAGCGCCGCCAGCACCAGAACCAGAAGATAGGACCACCAAGGGGTTTCAGCTTGCGCTTCTTCGAATTCGTATTGTGGAGCGAACCCTTCACTGCGCAGGGTTTCGAAGGCTTGGATGCTCTGTGCGGAAAGTCGTGGGTCGTTGACGATGATGTCCATCGTGAGCTGACCCCAAACATCGGCGTCGCCGTAGGGCGGGTCGGCTTCAAAGACGAAGGTGGCTCGGCCGTTTTCGTCGGTTTGTGCACCACGGTTCGCAAGTTGGGATTGGTTGGCGTCGTAAAGGTAGACGACGATATCGATGCCCGGCAGTCCGGCCTGCGTGTCTTCTGCAATGACGGTGAGCGAACCGCCGACTTCCTCCTGTTCATTTTCAACGATGTCGAGCAGGTCAACCGTGATGACGGCGTCGACCTGTACAAAGACGGTCTGACTGATGCTTGCAGCATTCAAGTAGAGCGTATCGTTTCGAGCGACGTCCAAGAAGAAGTATTGCGATCCGACCTCAAGCCAGTACGGGGCCGTGGCTTCCAGCGAGAAATTCCCGTTGGACCAGGCGACCGTGCTCGTGGCGAAACAGCGAGCGCCCTCACGACCGCTCTCGCAATCCGAACCGTTGCCAATCGAGAGGAGGAGATTCTCGAAGACCTCACCGGAACCACCGACTTCCTGAATCGAACCGGAGTAGAAGACGGGTTCAAACACGCCGTCCGAACGGGTCACCACCGAAGAGCGAGTGGCAGGGTCGACCTGAATGAGCAGATCCGCCCACACCCGAACGCTGTTTTCGGCTTCGGCAGGCAGGTGGGCTTGTGTCCCTTCGAAGACCACGGAGATGGTGTGTTGTCCACGCGTCAAATCCATGGTTGCAGGAACGGTAGCACTCCAGGCCCCGTCTGCTCCCGTGGTGGTGGTAAACAAGGTGGTGCCGTCGAGCTGGACGAGAAGTTCGAAGCCAACCAAGCCGTCTCGGTCAACCGTGTCAAAGTCGTACAGGCGTCCGCTGAGATCCCAGGTGTCGCCCCGCGTGGCGTCAATGCCGTCCTCAAAGAGGAGCGTGACCCACGAGCGATGGCTGAGGAAGAAGGAGACGTTGCCTTCGCCGCTTCGGTAGTAGCCCTGAGGAGCGACCTCTGCCACGAGGGTTCGGTTTCCGAAGTCGAAGATGTCGGGGACCACCCATTCGTAGGTGAAATCGCCGTTGGCGTCGGTTGGCAGCGTGTTGATGACAATGCCTTCAACGACCAGTTGGACCTCATGGTTGGGGATACCCGTCAGTTGGTTATCGACCACGGACCCGGAAATCAGGACCGTTTCGTTGACCGCAACCGGTGAACTGATGTCAACGGTAACGAGCACTGGACTGAAGATTTCCCAAAGACCCGAGGCATTGCTCGGCAGGTAGGCCACCGTGCCGGTGAAACGGGTTTCGAGGACGACGGGCCCGAGCGGTGCATCCGCTGGAACGGGGTGCACGGCGCTGAACTCTCCAACCTCGTCCGTCGTGGTGTTGGTCAGCCACTGGCCTCCCAACCACACCTCGATGGTCATGTTGGGCAGCGGGTTGTCCACCACGTCGAGCAGACGGCCCTGGATGGTCATCGTTGTTTCACGGTCAGCGTCGCCGCTGGCCGTCAAGAGGAGAATCTTGGTTGGGACGCTGACGTTGAAATCGACCGTGGCCGAACTCGGCATGTAGTACTCCGGGTTGTTGGTGTCGCCGTAGCCCACGGGGTCGACCCATTCTCGGCCGCCACGGAACTCGACACGGATGAGGTGCGGTCCTGCTGCAGTGTCTTCAGGGAGCGTGTAAGCGATGCTGTAAGCCCCGGTCATGTTGTCCGTTTCAACGCTGGCGACGGGGACACCGTCGATGAGAAGATGCACGATGGCCGTGGCGTTCTCGCCGTTGGTCTGGAGAACCGTACCGAGGTCGTCAAGGAGGGTTCCGTTGACAACGAGCGTGTCACCGGCCACCAAAACCGCTGGCGATTGAAGGATTTGCACGTCGGTTTGTGCGAGAACGACGAAGACCGACGTGGCGTTGGTTCCGACGATGCCGGTGGTACCTGCGATGCCTGCATAGGCTGCGTCAATGCCGGTTGGGCCGACCTTCATGTCGGCCGGAACGGTGAGGTTGCCCCACGCAGACCCGTTGGCAGCCGTCAGGACCGTGATTTGCACGGGGGAGGCATCGTCCAGCGTCGAGGTGAGGGAGACCACCACGCTTTGATTCGCCAGCGGCAAGCCCTGGTTGTCGCGCAACAACACCGTGAAGTCAACTTGTGTACCTCGCTCGGTTCGGTCGTTGAGGGAGGGTTGACCGATGCCGTCAAGCGAAGGGACGATGAAATTCATCACCGAGAACCCTCGAGAGTCAAAGGTCGTGTTGTTCTGCGAGCCGACGTAGTAGTTCACGTTGGGAATGAAAGTGGCCTCCATGAGGTTGCTTCCTGCTGCAAAGGTCTCGCTCAAGCGGATGGTTGCGTTCCAGTAGCCGTCCACACCGATGGCACCGCCTGTGGCCGTGAAGCCAGAGGGCTGTCCGTTGATGGAAAACAGCACGTTGGCGTTCGGCAGGACACTGCCGTCCCGGATCACCAAACCAGAGCCGTTGTCGGAGACGATTTGTCCGCTGATGTTGAACTCGGTGCCTGCGACGGGGTTGGCTGCAATGGGGTCAACCACCATGAACGTCAGCGATCTGACGGTGATGCTGGTGAGGTTTGCACTCGTCGACAGCAGGTCGTTGGAACCGTTGAAGATCATCTGGACGACGATGAGGCCGAGTGGATGGTCGTACGGAACGGTGTAGCTGAAGTTGGCAAAGCCTTCGCCGTCCGTGGTTTGCGGTGAAAGCCACGTTTCGTGGAACTGCAAACCGACTTCGTAGTTTGAAAGCGGTGCGAACAGGTCGGACGCTTCGACGAGCTTGGCTGACATGTTGATGTCGTTGCCGCGGTTGATGACGACGGCATTCAGCGGCTGAAGGTTCTCAAGACGTGAAACCCCCATGACTTGAATCGGTGATTGGGAGGTTGCTGTCAAGTAGAACGGCGAAGAGTCGTTAACGACCGTGATGACCAGCGTGTGCGGTCCGCGAGTGGTGCCGTTGCCCGCGGAATCCGTCGGTACGGTCATGTTGAAACTGCCGTTGTTGGTGGTGGCGAAGTTACTCAACAACAACTCCTCGGGATTTTCCAACCAGAAGACGTTCAAGCGCACCGCAGAAATCAGGGTTCGGCTGGCGTTTTCACCGTCTTCGACTTGACCCACCACGTTGAACGGCACACCGGCAGTGACCGTGCTGGGCACGGAGACGATGTTGATGTCGCTCACGACCTGCACGGTGACGTTCACAATGGTTGCGTTGCCGTAGCGGCGTGAATTCCCGGCTGCAAGAGCGTCGGTGAGGTCGTCTTGTACGACGATGGCCAAATCATAGAACCCGGGTGAGATGCCGGAGGGAGTAAAGTCGAACGTGGCGTTTCCTTCGCTGTTTGAAGCAGCAATACCCAAGCTTTGGTTGGTGTTGCCGTAGTCCCAGATGTAGTCAACGCCGGCTCCGGTGATGTTGGAGTTGTCCGCCACATCCGTGATCTTCGCAGTGAACGAAATCGTGTCGTTCATTTCGACGATGTAGGCCGAGCGTTCCGCTTCGACCACGACCTCGGTGATGATGCCGCCCAACTGAGATATTTGCGTCGGAGGCGCCGGCGGAACAGCCGAGTCAACGAAGGCGTAGTACGCACCGCCAGGTGGTGCCTGCGTTAGGAAGTCAAAGTCAACCACAAATTCGTAAGCGTCCGACGGAAGGTTGGTCGGCATGACGATGGGAATGTCAAAGGTACCCGTGGAGTTGTTCAAGGTGGACTGTGCGACGTCAATTGGCCCTTGTTCGGTGAACAACGAGACCGTGATCAGGGTCGTGTTGTTGACCACAGGGGTGAGGTAGACCGAATCAAACACGTCGCCAAAGAGGCGGGTTGAGTTGCCCATGTAGGTCCAATCTTGTCCGATGGAGAGGTTCCAGCCGATATCGGCCATCACGCGGATGGACCCGTTTCCGGTGGAGGGCTGATAGAAGGACGAACCGTTGAAACCGATGTCGATGGGGTAGTCACCCGAGCGCAGATTGGCGTCCAACGGCAATACGACTTCCAGCAGGTCCAGCGTTGGGTCAACCGTGGTGTTGAACCACGAACCGTCGAAACTGAAGTCGTAGTTGCCCAAGATTTCTGCCCCTGCTGCAACGCCACGGTGGTCGTTGATTTGGACCGTGACCAGCGCGTCTTGTCCGCGAACCTGGGCGGATTCTTGGACGGCAAAACTCAGCAAACCGCGCAGGAAGTAGGGCGCTCCCGAAGAAACGTCGGCGTCGTCGGTGGCGGGCAGCGTGGAAGGGAAGAACCGGACACGGGTCTCAATTTCTCCCGCAGCCACCATGAGGTTGGGCGGGAGTTGGAACGGCACGGAGAACGTCCCCGTCACGCTGAGATTGAAGACCTCCATCCACTCATCGCCGGAATCGTTCGCTCGAATGGCCAGTTGCAGGTCGCCCGCAAGGGCGGTTGGCGTTGTGCCGAGCGAGAACGCACTGCCGTTGACCCAAACGTTGTCGTTGAGCAGCAGGATGCTGTTGTTGGCCAGGGGGCCTTCGATCGTGGCCGTCAGGTTGGGGGCATCGGTCACGTTGAGCACGATGCTGGTGGTGGTCGGGTTGAGATGGAACGGTGCGGGCGTGGCGCCGGACACCGAGGTGTCCTGCCAGCCGGAGAAGCCCATCGTCGCTGAGAGGTTCCCACGGTTTTCTGCTTCACTGAGGTTGAGCGTGATGCTCCATGAACCACTCGCATCGGTCTGCGTCGTGAAGTTTTGAGCGCCGTCCACCGATGAGGTGTAGGACAGCCACACCGTTTGATTGGGCATGTTGAAGATTTCATCCACGGGTTGGTTGGCGAGGACCAAACGCCCCTCGAGGACGGTGGTCGCACCCGCACCGGCGATGGGGGCGTTGATGGCCAACGGCGCCGTGTGGTTGAGCGTGGCGTTGTCGGTCAAATTGACGAAGCCGTCGAACACAACCCCGTCATGTGAAACATAGCCGGATTGCCGATGCTCGATCACGATGTTGTGCATCCCGGGGGCCGTTGGGGCGCTGGGGAAGCCCGTGAGCGTGAACGTTCCGTTGGCATCAGTGATGTTCTCGTCGAGGAGGATCTCTTGCCTAGCGCCCGGGCCGGGAACGAATTCAGCATCAGCCACCGGGGTCAGGTAGGAGAACACACGGATGTCCTGAATGGGGGTGCCGTTGGCGACATAGCGAAGCTGCCCGGTGACGGTGATGGTGTCGGTACCGTCGCGAGCCACCGTCAGGGTGGAAATGGTTTGGTTGACGATTTCAACCTCTTCTGCAGGCGGGCACGGGTCAAAGGGAATCCAACCAAGGTCGGTGTTGCCGTTGGCGCTGTTCTGCTGAAGTCGGACCTCAGACCAGGTCGCTGCGTCGGTGGAATACACGGCGTATCCGTCGCCCGTCCACGTTCCGCCAATGTAGCCGGTGACTTGTCGGGCAGGCAACCCTGCGAGACGAGCCATGGTCACGAAGGCGGTGTTGAACTCTCGGCAGGAGCCTTCCTTGAGGGCTTCAAGGACGTTGAGGGTGACATCCACCGGGCTGCTGGTTCCTGAGCCGTTGAAATTCCGCTTGAACTCCGTGGTGCTGTTGCCGTTGATGATGAAATCCTCAAGGGCCAGTGCCGTGCTGTAGGCATCGGTGGCGCCTGCGTCGCTGATGACACCCAGCGTGATGTTTCGCACGTAGGAGAATTCAGAGGACGAATCGGTAAATTTCGGGTCGACGAGCAATTCGTACGGGAACCCTTGTCCGGGAACGGTGGTCGAGGCGAGCGTTGCCCAGTCGAAGTAATACTCCGGTTGCTGGTAGACGACTTGGCCGATGGAGCCATCAACGATGTTCAGGAGGTGGGTGTCGTTGGTGCGTGTGATGTTCGCCGTCGGTTCAAAGTAAAACGAGACGTTGGAATACCACGATGGAGCGGGAATCTGCCCCGTCGTGAGCGGTTGAGTGAATTGAACGTTCCATTCCACCGTATCGTTGGCGAAGGACAGCGGTGCCAGATGCGTGAAGTTACTGACGGGTATCGTCAAGGTCGAGGCGGGATGGACGCTTTCCAAATGAGCATAGGTGGTTCCCGTGTAGAAATCGTTGGTGATGGTTCGCCAGCGATGGTCAAGATCGAGATCGACCGTGCCCGAGGTGTTGTTGGCGTAGAACACGATGCCGGTTGACATGATGTCGTCGGTGGGGTCGAAGGGATCGAACGGCGCACCGGCACAGTTCAGGAACCAGAAAATGTCGGGGCATTCCAAACCATCGAGCATGCCGCCACCGTCGGTGTCCGGGTTGGTCCAATCCGTGCCGGTTTGGTTTTCCACCGCATCGGGAATACCATCACCGTCAAAGTCGTCGGGTTGAATGTCGTCGGACGGATCGTTTTCCGGGTTGGTACCGTCAAAGTACTCGCTGCGGTCGTCCACACCGCCCTGGTCGGTGTCGTAAGCCGTGGAGGTGGTCACCCACACGTCTTGGGAGCCGTTGGAGATGCCGATGTAAATCAGGTCGCACCCCGTCGTGTTCTCAAAGTAGTTGTTCAAACCGTCCCCGTCGTCGTCAAGCAAATTGGTACAGGGCTCGTTAGGGTCGGTGTTGTCTTGAATTTCATCAAAGTCGTTCACGCCGTCGGCGTCGCTGTCCGCAATGCTCGGATTGGAGAACCAGCCGAAAGTTCCCAGCAGTTCCTGCCAGTCTGCCAACCCATCGCCGTCGGTGTCTTCGTAATCGTCGTCGCAATAATTCAGCGTGGTCGTGATGGTCCCGGCGTTCACGCCCTCGGTGTGGCAGAACGAACCGTTGCGGTTCGCAACTTGTGAAGCCGTCCCTGACGGACCGTTAGAGACGCCTTGCAAGACGTTGTTCACCACCGTCGCATAGGCGAACGACTCCCACGTGCCCGATACGTTGTACCAACCGACACCGCCGGCAGGGTTGAAACCCGAACCGTTGCCGACTTCGAGACGGTTGCCAGCCAACGACTGGACAAAGGTGGTTTCGAAATTCACGAGGGAGTCGCAGGGGTCCGTGCCGTGGCTGATGTTGCGCTCCTGTCCGTCGTTGATGCCGCCGAAGTCCGTGTCGGCGACGTTCCAGAGGGTGCAGGTCAGGTTCTCCTCCCAGTTCTGAATGCCGTCTTGATCTTCATCTCCCGAATCTTCACGCCGAGTGGGATCGGTTTCACCGGCATCCAACACACCGTTGAAGTTGGTGTCCTCCTCTCCGTCATCAAAGGCATCGCCGTCGGTGTTGTTGTTTCGTGGGTCGCTGGCTTGGGGAGGGTTGCCGTAAGCGCCGTTGACTTCCACACCGTCGTTGATGCCGTCGCTGTCGGTGTCCGAAGACGTCGGATCGGTGAGCAAGGTAAACGCTTCATAGGAATCGTTGAGGCCGTCGCCGTCGGTGTCGGCTCGTTGAGGATCGGTGGACGTGATGCCGTCCACTTCAGCGGTGAAAGTGGCACAACCGCCGGGGCCGATGCCCTGAACGGGATCACAAGGGGACGTGGTTTCGGTGACAATGCCGTCGGGGCCGTTGCGGAAACAGGGGGAAGAGCCGCACATCGTGGTCCAGGTCGGGTTCACGTATTCGAGGAGGTTGTTGAGCCCGTCGCCGTCGGGATCGCCGTTGGGCCCGTCAGCGTTGGAGGGTGAGGTCGCATTCAGCCCGTTGGCGGCTTCCCAGCCGTCAGGCATGCCGTCGCCGTCGGTGTCCCAACCTGCCGGGTCTTCGTCGATGTCGCCGTCGCCGTCGTCGTCGTCGGAGGCGCAGTCTGCATCGCCGTCGTTGTCCGAATCGGCCGAGTCGACAAACCCGTCCTTGTCATCGTCAAACCCGTTGGTGCAGATGTTGCCAACGGGGTCCTCATCGCACAAGATGATGGTACCGGTGCCGTCGGAGCCGGAAGCGCCGCAAGCGGGTTGATTGAACTGGAGCGCATCTTCCTCGTTCCAGTCGTTGACCGGAATGGTACCGTTCCACCACACGCCGTTGTCGAGCACGGAAGCCGTGTTCGAGTTGTCCCATCCCGAGGGCTGGAGGTAGAGGTATTCCTGAAGGTTGGACATCCCGTCGCCGTCCGGGTCGGCCACAGCGCCGTCCATGCCGGTGGAGGACAACGGGTCGAGGCCGTATTTCCACTCCCAGCCGTCGGGCAAGCCGTCGTTGTCCGAATCCGGGTCGTTCGGTTGCGTGTTCATGAGGTACTCCAAACCGTAGGTGAGGCCGTCCCCGTCCTGATCGGAGGCGGCTTGGACGTCGACCGCAGTGTACTGAATAGCGGCAAGCGTGGAGGTCACCATCAGCATGGTGAGCATGAGTGATTTGAGTGCTTTCTTGCGCTCAGCAAGTGCTGGTCGAATTGCGGCCGCAGTGGAATTCGAGCCTGTCAGCATGGGTCTCACGCGTTTGGGTGCGTCCGATGCCTCATAAGGGAAATGGTACGCTGTTCATACAACGGCCCTCTTGGGTCGCCAACAACGGGCGACATCAACGCCAAACGGACCTCACAAATCGTCGAGTTCCTCGAGCAGTTCAAGATCGTCATCGTCGTCTTCGGCGAGCACCGGAGCCGGGAGGTCGTCGTCCTCATCGGGTTCGTCTTCAACCATGCCCTCGTCGGCGAACTCGATGGGATGGTCCTTGTCGTACTCAGCTTGGGAACGACCGCTACGACCACGGGCGTAGAACAGCAATGCCACGATGGCCACGTAGAAGGCAATGGTTTGTGGTTCTGGGTTCACAAGTTCCTGCACCAAGCACGCAGCCCCGTTGCACTGCGTCATGTAGGGGAAGGAGAACTGCTGCACGTATTCGTCAGCGAAGGGCGTCTCGTTGTTCATTGGCGTCACACGGAACTCGAAGACAACTTCCTCGCTGTCTTTGAGGTCGTCGGGAGCGGCCATGGTGACGCTGAAATCCTTGGACGAGTAGGCGGGCAGGTTGATGATCAGGAAATCGCTGCCCATCTGGCTCGAGGTTGCTCGGATGGCTCCCTCCCAACCGTCGGGCTGGTCCAGCCGAATCACCACGTCCAGCGGGATGTTGTTTTGGTTGCTGATGCGGTACTCGAGGTTCTTCTCCTCGCCAGGCGAGAACCGAGACTTTTCCGTTTTGTCTGTGATTTCGAGGCGCTGTGGGATGACCTCTTCTTGGATGACGACCTTCACGGGGAGGTCAAAGTAGCGAGCGTCATCGATCTCAACCCCTTCCTCGATGATGCGGGTGTAAATCGTGTGTTCACCGGCTTCGACCTGACCGCGGAGCGTGATGTCGAGCCGCATGTCAACGTACTCGTCAGGAGCAAGGTTAACGGCGACAAGGTTCGAATTGCTGCCGTTGGAGATGGTGTAGTCCCAAGCAGCATATTTCGGATTGTTCTCAGCGTTTTGTTCAACGTCTCGGGGGTTGACGATCTTCCACGTCGTCGACCCTGAGCCTGCATCGCTTGAGTCTGTGATTCGGAGGTTGAAGAACACCGAGGCGTCGCCCTTCACCGGCCCAACTTGGCCCAGCGGGTTGTCTTCGCCGGTGCCGTCGCTGTCGGAGATGACCTCGACAAGAATTCCGAACGTTCGGTGAACGGTGAACGAAACGTCGGTCCGGAGTTCTGAGTCCTCCTTGCTGGTGACGGAGAGTTGGAACAAGCCGATGTCAACACCGTCCCGATCGGCGGGCGGGTACACCTCCATGCGAATGGTGATAATTTGTGTTGAGCCGATGTCAGGCGTCAAGGAGTAGATACCTTCCTCCGTGAGTTCGAGCCCCGTGTCGTTGTCGTAAAACCGGTACTGCCAGTCGTCCGGTTGTTCGAGCACACGGATCTTGAAGGAGTCGGTTTGGAAACCCGTGTTGAAGACGTCGAGGTAGAAGTCTCCGACCTCATCGGCGTCCACGTAGTGCGAGAGGGTCTCGTCGTAGGCTTCTGGACGGGTGGAATCGGCGATTTGCTTCTGATGTTCATCGTCTTCGTAGACGTAGAGCCGTGGAGGAGCAAAGACATCGACTTCCTCGAAGTCCAGCGTGATGGTGCGAATGGCCACTTCTTCTTCCTGGCCTTGGCTGTTGAGCGCATACACGCGGGCTTCGATTTCAAGCGAGTCGGGGGCGCTGTCAAGGTTCCCTTCTGGAACCTCAAGTTGCAGTTCGGGAATCACGGACGATCCACCGCCGTTGAGGGTGTAGGTGCTGCTGGGTGCGCTCCATTGCGGGTCGGACCACGTGGACGGAAGGTTCGTTTCCAGGTCGAACACCACGTCGATGCTGCTTGAGGAGGAGCCGGTGTGCTCGACGAGGAATTCCACTTGAACCACAGCACCGGGTGCGAACAACACGGTGTCGGGCTGATTGGACGGCAAGGACAGGTAGATGTCGTTCTCGAGCATCGTGATGCCCGGGTGCTCAAAGATGACCGAGTGGCCTTGGACGTCTTCCACCTGAAGGCGAACAGGGTAGTCGCCTGCTGCGATACCTGCCTCGTAGGTGTAGGTGAAGTTCCCCACCAGCCCGTTGTTGTCCAGTTTGAAATCATCGTCTTCGAAGTTCTTCTCGAACACGGTGTTGGCGCCGTTGGGCGTCGCCATGATGAGGTTCACTTCTTCGATGTCGTCTCGACCAAAGGCATCTCGAACCTCAACCGAGAACTGCATCTCACGGAAGGACGGTCGGTGGTTGGGCGACCACTCAAACTTTTGAGCGTCGTTCCAGTTGCATCCGAACACTTGGTTGCAGCTGTGGACACGGACGCTCGAGCCTGAGAGGGCGTTGGTCATGATTTGGAGACGAGAGTACCCTCCGGAACTTTCCATCTTTCCAAAGGCGATGTCCACCGCACAGTCGGACTGACCGATACCGCCGGTGTTGCCTTCGCAGGTCGCTTGTGCGTCAATGCGGATTTTGAGTTGCTTGCCCTTGGCCACCATGAACCCGTTGGCACCGACGTCAAATTCAACCTCGATGACACTCCAAGAACAACCGCCGCCGAAAGGATTCGGGGAACAGGGGTCCTCGAGTTGGCGGTTTTCTGAGGTGATCTGCGTGTCGCCAGACTTGAGGGAGAACGTGACGTCAGCCGTTGAACCCTCTGCGCCTCGGAACTGGATGTAAGCAGAGAGACGAGCGGTGTTGGAGGCACCGCTTCCGTTGATGTAGAGGTCGCTGATCATTTCGGCGCTTCGGAATTCCAAACCGTCAATGGCGCTTCCTTCCTCTTGTCCGCCGTTCGGCTCGATGGTGGTGATGGACCCTTGTCCACCCGTCTCGGAGGTGGCTGCGTCGAGGTAGAGTTCGTAGGTCTGCTCCGGGACGGAAACAGGTGCCACAACGCGAGCGTCTTCAAGCACCTGAATCGGTGAACTGAGCGGCGATGGCGGGGCCATTGCGCCGAGGATGGAGAAGATGAAAAGGGTCACAAGTGCAGTCGCCACCGTGCGGTTGCCCGATTCGGATTGCTTCAACAGCATCAAGTCCACCGTGTCTCCGTGGTGAAGGGAGTGTTAAACGGTTTTGTATGGTTTGTGCGACAAACCTCGCATCCATCCTACGGTTCGAGACGGCGAATATGGTGCAGGGGGTGGGATCCGAACCCACGAACTCATACGAGACCGGATCTTAAGCCCGGCGCCTTTGACCTACTCAGCCACCCCTGCGTGGTTTAATCACGCTTCGCTGGCACACTTCAAAGCATCTCTTCACTCGTTCAATGTCCAACCACCGTCGACGTGGAGGACGTTGCCCGAGATGGTGCCGTTGGTCAGCAGGAAATGAACACCTGATGCGATGTCCTCGCCCTCACCCGAGCGACCGAGTGGAACTTTTTCCAGCACGCTTGCGAAGTGCTCTGCTTCCCATTCTGCCGCCATGATGGCCCCCGGTGCCAAGCAGTTGACACGGACCCGGCCAGCGAGTTCCCCAGCGAGGTTCAGCATCAACTGTCGCAGGCCGGCCTTGCTCGACGTGTAATGGGCCAGCCCTTCCCATGCTCGGCCCCAAGAGGTGTCAACGATGGCCACCACGGAGCCTCCGCCTTGTTCCAGAACGGGCAGCAACCTCTGTGTGAGAACAAACGGCGCTTCCATGTGCAAACGATTGAGGGAACGGAAGGATTCAAGCGAGATGTCCTCAAACGAACCTTGACTATAGAACGAGGCATTGTGCACCAAACCAAACAAGCCGTGGGTCTTGACCAAGGGATGGTCAATCACGTCGGCAATCAGGGATTCAACGTCCGCGTCAACCGTCAAATCAGCCTTGACGATGGTGCCGCGCACCTCTCCGTTTCGCTTGGTCGCATCGGCGATCAGCTGCTCGGCAGCAGCAACGGAGGATCGGACATGGACGAGCACGTGAACGCCTTCATCCATCAAGCGTGCCGCGGTTGCAGCGCCGAGCCGTTGCCCCGCTCCGGTGATGAGCACCACGCGTTCCTTCACAGGCCTTGGAACGCCTTTCAATTCATGAAGGCTCGTATGCAACTCGTGGCCGGCTGTGCAAACACGCCGCTCACACACCTTTTTGGCATCCACGAACTGCGAAGCATGCAGGGGGAACACCATGACAGGCAAACCGCTTCCCATGGCTTCCTCAACGCCTGAATCTCCGCCGAAACGGCGGTTGCCAGACTGGTTTCGAACCAGTTTACCCAGCGGCGCTCAGCAAGCTGCGTTCAACAGCACGAAAGCGGCCGTGAAAGACAACATGCTTCACACCGTGTGCGAAGAGGCACGCTGTCCAAACATCCACGAATGCTGGGCCAGCGGAGATGCAACGTTCATGATCGCCGGCCAAGAATGCACGCGAGGCTGTCGATTTTGTGCCGTCGGGACCATCAAGCGCCCGCCGCCCCTCGACCCGGAAGAACCGCAGCACCTTGCTCAAGCCGTGGCCTCCATGAACCTGCGTCATGCGGTCATCACCGTTGTGAATCGGGATGACCTCCCCGACAGCGGCGCCGACCACTACAAGCAGTGCATCGATGCGGTGGCGCAAACCAGCCCCGAGGTCACGCTTGAACTGCTGTGTTCCGACCTCGCCGGTGATCTGGAGGCACTGGCCCATCTTCTGGAGCAGAGTCCTTTGTCAGTTTTTGCTCACAACGTGGAATGTGTCCCTCGCCTTGACGCCACGGTCCGAGACGCTCGTGCATCGTTTGGCCAGTCACTGTCCATCCTCCGGGAGGCCAAGCGTCTGCGGCCCGACATCATCACCAAATCTTCGCTGATGGTGGGCGTCGGTGAAACGGACGAGGAAATCGACGAAGCGCTCGGCTTGCTTCGAGATGCAGGCGTGGACCTGGTCACCATCGGCCAGTACCTTGCACCCTCCAAGAACCACCTTGCCGTTGACCGCTTCCCAGAACCCGAGCGATACGACGAGTGGGCTCAAACGGCCATGGACCTCGGGTTCGCCGGTGTGGCCAGTGGACCGCTCGTTCGCTCGTCGTACAAAGCCGGCCTTCTGGTAAGAAAAACACGCGACCCTGACAACCAGGAGACCATGCTGGGGGCCTACGTTCGGGTTGCACAGCCCATGACACCGGCACCGACACCACTTAAGACGGACGAGCCCTGAGGTGAAACGATGACGGAGCGAAGCACGGTTACCACCTCGCCATACACCATCGGCGTCGCTCCGTTCCGCCCTGGCGATGAACCCTCTTTTGGAGGCGCATTTGTTGAGCAGCCGGGCGATTTGAATCGGCCCGACCCCGCCACCTGCAGCGCCGAAGACACGGCTCCGCACGCCAAGGGTCTGATCCGTGTGCTCAGCGACGAGGGGGAAGCCATTGGCGAATGGGACCCAAACCTCGACGCTGCGACCCTCATTCAGGGCCTTGAATACATGATGCGTCTTCGGATTTTTGACGATCGTATGATCAAAATGCAACGCACGGGGAAACTCTCCTTCTACATGCGCTCCTTCGGAGAGGAGGCGGTTGCCATCGCCCAGACCATGGCCCTTGAGGAGCAGGACTGGCTCTTCCCGTCCTACCGTCAACCCGGCGCCCAGTTTGTACGAGGCCGAGACATGGTCAGCATGATTTGCCACTGCATCGGCAACACCGAGGACAACGTGCGCGGTCGCCAAATGCCGGTTCACTACACCTGGCGAGAAGGACGCTTCATTTCCATCTCGTCGCCGGTCGGCACGCAGTTCTCACAGGCCGTCGGTGTGGCCATGGCCAGCGCCTACAAAGGTGATGATGAAGTCTGCATCTCCTGGCTTGGGGACGGCACCTCGGCGCAAGGTGACTACCACTACGCCCTCAACTTCGCATCCACGTTCAAGCCACCTGTTATTCTCAACGTGGTCAACAACCAGTGGGCCATTTCCACGCACGTTTCCCTCGCCACCGGCGGGCGCACCTTTGCTGAGCGAGGACTCGCCTACGACATCCCGTCCTTCCGAGTGGACGGCAACGACTTCCTCGCCCTCTACAGCGTCACCAAGTGGGCCCGTGAGCGTGCCTCGGCCGGGCTTGGGCCCACCCACATCGAAGTCTACACCTACCGTGCAGGCGCTCACTCCTCTTCCGACGACCCGTCGGCGTACCGACCGGGCAACGAATTCGAATGCTGGCCGGGCGGGGACCCCGTCGAGCGACTCCGAGACCATTTGATGAAAATCGGCGAATGGGACGAAGACAAAGACAAGGCGCTGGCCGAGAAAATCGACAACGACGTCATGACGGCGTACAAAGAAGCCTGCGAATTCGGCGACCTTGCGTCGGGCCCCTATCCTCCGGCGTCCACCATCTTTACCGAAGTCTACGAAACCGTGCCCTGGCACATTCAAGAGCAGCGAGAGGAGCTCGGGAAGTGAGGTGAGAACATGGCGAAAATGAACATGATTGCTGCCTTGAACTCAGCGCTGGCGCACCAACTCGAGCGAGACCCCAACGTGGTCATCTTCGGAGAGGACGTCGGCTACTTCGGCGGTGTGTTCCGGGTCACGGCCGGCCTGCAAGAGAAGTTTGGCCCCCACCGAGTCTTTGATTCACCGCTGGCCGAAGGCGGCATTGCGGCGATTGCCATGGGCATGGGGTTGAACGGTCTGCGACCGGTCGCTG
>CAXGZM010000018.1:0-17732 GCA_964014165.1 uncultured euryarchaeote
ATGCACCGGCCTCCTAAGCCGGAGATCGCGGGTTCGAATCCTGCCACGCCCGCCACAAAATTGGACAAGAGCCAAAAATCAAGCCGCCCACAGAACAACGGGGGGTTGGCATGGCGGACGAGGTCGAGACGGGCAGTTCACTCCCCGATCCGTACGGCCACGGGTTTGCCCGAACGGAAAATCCACTCGAACGGACCATGGAAAAATGGCAACAGCAAGAGCAGTTGCGAATGCGTTTCGGACTGGTTGCTCGGCACCGAGCAACGTTGGTGGTCCGACAGTTGTTCGGCGCCAGCGTTGCCATCGTGGCGTTGTTGTCCATCACGGTGCCCAGCATCGGGCCACCCAACCCCGGCTACGTGATGCTGTTCTGGTTCATTCCACTCCTCATCACCACGGTGCCGCCGTTGCTCGCTGGCGAGGCCATGTGGCAGTCCATTCAAGCGCGTATTTCCCTGCGTGAAATCGATGATGAAAGCACCGGAGGTAAACTTTCGTTGCGGTCTCAACCCGGCATGGACCGTATTTTGGAAGGCCTCACCGATGTCCGCCGCCACAGCATTTTGAACAGTTTACTCGCCCTCACCTCTGTGTTTTTGCTTGGTTTGGGAACGGTCATCACGGAGGAGTCCTTGGTGTGGTACCTCTCGATTTTGGTTTCGATGACGTTCGGGTTTGCACATTCGTTTCACTCGTTTTTTACGAGCGATGCCGTTCGCCAGCAAGGCGATCACATGCCATGCTTGGTCCACCACGCCCCCACACACCACCCCACGCAATTGGGCTCCATTCTAGGTGAACTCATCGTGCTTCATCTTGACCCCGACCTCTACCTTGACTGGCGCGCATGGCTGAATGAATTCCGGGCAAGCATCCTCCCCGGGTACGACAAAGACCAGTCGTGGGAGCGAGTTCTCTACATCCTCCACCTCCACGCCAAGGGTGATTTGAGTGACAGCATTGCCATGAGTGAACTCAGTGAATTCATCCGTCCCGATGCCATCAGGGACGTGCTGTTGGATGAGGAAGCCAAATTCAACTGGCGGTCGCTCCAGCGCTTGTTGGCGCACGCTCGTGTTTGGCAGCCCAGTGCCTTCCGACTGCTTGAACGGTTGCAGTTGGATTTGCTATCGGGCACGCCGAGCATGCTTCGTTCCCCTTGGCGCATGGACGTGGCGTTGGACCCGGAGTGCGAAGATGGAACCGGGCACCTCTTCATCGGCTTGAACAACCAAACCTTCGAGCATGCTGTTGCGCGAATCGAAGTGGTGTGCCCCGGCGGTGAACCCTTCGCTCGAGATCACCGTTTCGAGCTCCAAGCTTGCCCCCCACCGCGTCAAGCGGTGAGTCTGCACGCTGAAGGCGAAGACGACGCCCTCGACTGGGTGCCGCGGTACCTCCAACAGGGAATCGTTTTGTGGCTCGGCGTCTCGTGGCCGGAGCGAGAAGAGGGCGATCGCTACGTTCAGGTCATCCTTCGCGATGAAGAAGGCGTCGTCATTGAATCCCGTGTTCTGCGCACGACGGTCAAGCGCGCATCTGGCTTCCAGGTCCGCAGCAAAAACCGTCGCTTGGAGCGGGCACGCACCTGGGCAAGTCGGGCCCTTCCGAAAGTCTAACTGGAGCGCAGTTCGTTGATTTTCCCCCTCGGTTGGCTGACGGTGGAAGCGCGCACCTTATGGCAGTCCTCCACTTCGGGGAAAACGGGGGAGTTTGAGAATGGAAGCATGGGATGTCATTGTCCTCGGCGACGGGCCCGCCGCACTGCACGCCGCTGCTGAAGCAGCCAAATCAGGTGCCAGCACCCTGCTCATGTCCTCGACCGGCTTGGGTACTCCCGGGCTGGCAGCGCTCGAGGGACTTTCTGCACCTCTGCAGGAAGCCAACAACCGAAGCCACCGCGAAGACACGATTCGCTGCGGAGATTTCCTTTGCGACCAAGACGTCGTCGCAGAAACAACGGCTGGAGCCATCAAGCAAGTCGACCTGCTCGAGCGTCGGGGCCTGAACTTCCGCCGAGATCAACAGGGCTTGCCCATCGTCAGGAAGGGCGCTGGCCACCAACAACCGCGTACCACGGATGCAGGGAGCGCGACGGCGCTCGCCGTTCAACAAGTGGGCGAAGAACAGTGCATGCGCCACGGCGTCATCCGCCGGGGCGACCAGGTTCCTCTCACCCTCGTCCACACGAAACAGTCGGTCGAAGGCATGGTTGCACTCGACATGGTCAACGGGCGCGTCATCGGGCTCCAGTGCAAAGCCCTTATCATCGCTGACGAGGGCTTCGAGGGCGCCTTTTCTTCGGGCGTGGTTGGCCTCGGTATGGACATGGCTTTCCGAGCAGGCGTTGCCCTCCGAGACATGGAATTCATGACCCATCATCCGCTGACCATCAAGGGAACCAACGTGTTCTTGCCCACCGGCCTCTTGCTCGACGGAGCGCAGCTTCACGAAGCATCGGGGGCGGTTATCGAGACCGACGGCCAGTCGTCCCTTGATATTACACAGGCGATCAGCGCCGCTGTTCAGCCCGTTCTCGACGCTCGCAACATGGGCCAAAGTGCCGCATGGTGGGGGTCCCTCTTCCGCCTCGTGAAACAACGTACGGGCATTGACATGAACCGGCAAACCGTCCCGCTTTCGCCCACCGTTGGCCACACCATTGGCGGCCTCCCCGTCGACGGCTTTGGACGCTGCGTGGTTGGTACATGGGCGCGCTGGTTTACCGGCTTGTACGGCGCTGGCGACGCAGCGTGCACGGGTCTTCATGGTGCTGCGCCGCTGACCGGTAACCGATTGCTCGACGCCTTGACCTCGGGAACGGCAGCCGGTAAGCACGCTGGCGAATGGGTGGCTGACCGCAAGTTCAGCACACCCACGGGCCTTGAGACAGCCATTCAGGAGGCCGAAGCCGACGTTTCAGCCATGATGGACAGCGGCGACGCAACCCACGTGGTACGTTGCGGGACGGTCATGGCCAACCTGCAAGCAGCGCTGGCTGGCACGTCTGCACTCACTGCCGACAGCATGAACGCTCTGTTGGCCAAACTGGAGCAAATCGGCATCACCGCTGAATCCCTTCATCTCGACCAGCAATCCCTCATCGCCAACACCAACCTCCTCGAAGTGTTGCGTACCCAAGCCGCCGTTCGAATGGTCACCGCTTCGGTACAAAGCGGGCTGGCGCGCGAGGAAACCCGTGGTTCGTTCGCTCGCGAGGATTTCCCAGAGAGCAACAACGACTTCCTTCACCATATCACCGTGGACCGCGAAGGTTCAACCGGAACGTTGGCCATCAAGAAAGGTGCAGGGGGCCACTGGGTACTCCCTCCACAATGAACAAAGACATCGGCTTTGCTCGCTGAGGCATGACCACGCTCTTCGAGCGCATTCTTTCTGGTGAGATTCCCTCTCACGAAGTTGCCAAAGGAGAAGGGTGGTACGCCTTTCTTGACATTTTTCCACGCAGGGAAGGCCACACCCTTGTGATTCCAACCCGTCCGGTGCAGCGGCTGTCAGCGCTCACCCAGGAGGAGCGGTCGGCTTTGATGGACGGGGTTACAGAAGTCCAACGGCGACTCGGACACGCGTTCTCGACTTCGGACTTCACGGTGTGCGTTCATGACGGGCCGCTGGCGGGCCAAGAAGTCCCTCACGTTCACGTTCATGTCCTCCCTCGAACACCCGGCGATGGCGGTGGTACCTTGATGGCAATGTGGCCTTCCGCTGCACCGTCTGAACCGAACCACGAACAGCTCAACTCGCTTGCATCATCCCTCCGGGAGTTGGCATGATGGCGGCCTACGATCCCTCCGGCGAAATCGAACTCGCACTGGACCCCAACGCTGTTCCAACGCTGTCTTCCTCTGCCAAGAACATGAACATCGACAAATTGCTGGCTGCACCCCTTCCGACCTATGACGCATCGGTACCAGGGTCGTACATTTGGACAAAGTTGGCCTTTTGGATGTGCAGGCGGGTGTCGAGCGTTCAATTTCGGTCCACGACTTCAACAAGCGTTGCTCCCCTGTCCGCCGGCGGCCCCGGTGCCATGTGTTGCGGCTGGCACACCAACGGCCTGATGGACCCGTTGGCCATTTTCCTTCAACACCCCAAGGAATTCGTCGTCGGGGCGCGACACGATCTCGTCACTCGCCCCCTCCTTGGCTGGTGGACACGAAGACTCGCCGTCCAACCCGTTGTTCGGAAGGCCGAACTCGTGCGCGGGGGATGCACCGAAGAAGAAGCGATGCACCTCAACGGGCGTTCCCTGCTGGCCCTTGCCAGCGGCATTGCGCACGGCTTTGGATGCGTGTTGTTTCCCGAAGGCACAAGCCACAGCCTCTCCCACATGGTTCGTTTCAAGACCGGACCAGCTCGAACGGTGTTGGCCGCTGCGGCGCTGGCGAAAGCCAACGACCTTCCGCTGCCTCACTTGGTTCCGGTCGGTCTTCATTTCCGAAGGCGGGAATTGTTTCGTACCGACCAGTACATCGAGTTCGGCGAGCCCATTCAACTGACGGAGGACATGGTCCCCGACGACATGGTCGCCGCCGTTGGTCAAGGCGGCTGGGTTGAACCTCCTGCTGCGACCGTCCATCGCATCCGAGATGAACTCCAGGCACGCCTCCCTTCCATGACCCCCGAAGCCGCCACGTGGGTCGAACATCGGGCGATGCATCTGACGGCCCACGTTGAAGCAAATGCTGCTGGCCGACGTCTTGCATCGTGGCAGGACGAAGTCCATGCGGCCCGCAAGGTTCGAGACAACTGGCCCGGAAGGCAGCACGCGTTCCCGCCCGAACCCATCACCGGGGGCCGATTTGAACAAGCCAGCGAAGCGGCCGAATTGCTTGAAAAGCACGGCTTGGACGGGCGAGACCTCGGCCAGAACGGGCGTACATTGCGCAAGGCGAACCCGGGGCGCCTCCCCTCCGCTGTTGTCTCGATTGCGCTGTTTTTGACCTTCCTACCGTTTGCGATTACTTCCCTCGGTTTCCAAATCACCCTTGGTCGTCTTCTCGGTGATTCCACCGACGAGGGCCTTGACGCCAGAACCAGCTTCCAGTTCTTGGCTGCCTTCTTTGGTTCGCTGTTGATTTGGCCGCTGATTGCAGCCTTGTGGACGGGAGCGGTGTGGGCAGTTCAGGGCGATCTCGCCACAGCGATGGGTTGGAGTGCAGGTTGGTTGAGTTTGGGAACCGACACGACCACAACCGGACTTTTCCTCGTCTACCTGTTCTGCTTCCCTGTGTTTTGGGTCAGTGGAAAATCCTTCGCTGCAGCGTGGGACGTGTGGGTGGACAGCCGAAAGGCATGGCTCCGCTATCGATTCCCAAGCGATGAAAAAGCGCGACTTGCGCGACTGTTGCGCGAGTTGACCCCTTGAACGGTTGATTCAAACGGGATGAGAGTGTCGCTTACATCATGACGCCCGACGAAACCGTCGACCTGCTCAAAAAGTGGCTTTCTGAGGAGCGTCTTTCGGCCAAGGCACAGAACGATCCGAGGGCCCACGCCCACTTTCTCGTCCGCTACCCCAGCGGAAAGCAGGGACACATGTTCGCCATTGTCGTGCCCAAGGGGCGGGATTTGGTCGCCGTGTCCAGCATGACGCGAGTTGACGAGGGCCAACAGAAGGAGATGAAGGACCACATGGACGATGAGGACAGCGACTGGTCCGAGTGGATTCACGAAAGTCGCCTCCATCTCATCCGAACGGGTGTCGACTGGGTCATCCACATGGGGCATGCTGGGGAAAAGAAACCCGGACCACTCCAAGCGTTCAACGTCAGCCTCCCCATTTGGTTTGACGGGCTGAGCAAGCACGAATTCATGAACAGTCTTCGGCGGCTTTGGCTGGCCAAGCTTGCACTGATTCACGAAATCAAATACTCCTACGGCCCGGGCGTAGGGAAGCCGGGTCCGGTGGACGACTGGGCAAAATCCAAGCCCACCAATGACGGACAATCCATGCCGGACGAAGCTCGCCCGACAGCCGAGATTGAGTTTGACGAGAAGATGTCGTTCGGCTCAGGTTTCGACCCCTCCGAATGGGCCTGAAATTCATCTTTTTACCCCTTGATGAACAGGGGCCTCTGTCCCTCGACCTTCGTTGGCGCAATCCCCCGAAAGATGACCGTTAGGGGGCGCGGTTAAGTATGATTAGATTCACGAGAAAACAGAGAAGTCCGGGGTTTACCTATGCGTCAAAAAATGAAATCCATCAGTCTAGCGTCCATCATGGTTCTGTCCGTGATGTCATCCTTGTTGATCGCGTCCGTTTCGGTCAGCGCCAGCACCGTCGTGATCACCGAAGCCATCCAAATCGTGGATGGCGGAACGTCATCCGACCAGCAAGCTGCGGTTGGTTCCGACAGCTCCGGCAACGTGCACGTTGTTTGGACGCGAAACAACCTCCACCTCTACTACTCCATGATCTCGCCCCGTGGCGAAACCCTGATCGATGCGACCCAAATCACCAATTCTGGACTTCACAAGATTTGGCACCCCGATCTTGCCGTCGACGAGTTCGATCGCATTCACGTTGTCTGGGCGGACAAAGCCGGCCAACACGCCATCATGTACACGGCCCTCTCCCCGTGGGCTGCTCCCATGGACGGCATGGCCTCCGATGACGGAACCATCACCGCCATTGACGACACCATCATTTCTCGCCGCTCTCAAAACCGAGATTGGCCCGCCCTTGACATCGACAGTCAGAACAACGTTCACATCGTGTGGCAGGACAACTACGACGAACTTGGGCGCTTCTTCAACCAGCCGCAGATCTACTACTCGATGATTCAACCCGACATCGGCTCGGGCGCCGTTGTCACGTTGTTTGACGACACCCTGTTGACACCGATCATCGGACACAAGGGCCACCCCGACGTCGTGGTTGATGCCAACGACTACGTTCAAATCGCTTGGGACGACACTCGCGGCGGAAAAGTCGAACTGGCCTTCATCGTCGACACCTCCGGTTCAATGTACTCGGAGTGGGCTGACATCTGCACCGTCATCTACGGTGGAAACTTCGCAAGCGGACCCTACTTCCAGGGCATCAAGCCCATGCTCGAAGAAGGCAACATGACCGTCTATGAGACCATTTACGGCCTTGGAAACACCCTCCCCGGCGCAGCCAGTTCCGGCAACTGTCAAGGCTACAACAAGAACACGGGTCCTCGCACAACGCCACTCGGCCAAACCCCCGGCGACGATTCCGGCGGTATCCGCAAGCTGCCGGGGACCATCTACAACGGCAACACCTATTCCGGCTATTCCGGCGAGGACTGGGGCCCCGGCTCCAACTGGGCTTGCCTTTCCTGGAAGGACGCCGCCGGCAACGTGCCGGGCAACCCCCCAACGCAGTCCGACCACCGCTGGAACCCCAACGCCACCAAGATCGTGATTCCCGTCTCCGACGAAGGACCCAAGGACGGCGACCCGTCTCAGCAAGCCGATGACAAAGCCGCCATCCAGGAGGCACACGACAACTGTCTGTTGGCAGGCGTGATCCCCGTCGGCCTGTACGGGCAGGGCTACGGTGGCGCTGGTAACATCCAGTCTCACTTCATGGACCTCGTTCAGTGCCCCAACGGCATTGTTTCGACCCAAACCCGAAACTGCCCGGGCAACACCTTGGCCAACACCGATGCCGGTGGCCAAGCCTACGAGTTCCCCTCGGGAACCGGCAACAACCAAATGGCCTTGCTCGTCGAAGCCATGGTTTACATCTCCACCAACAACTCTCGTGAGATCTACATGTCCGTTCTTGACCCCTATGCCAAGATGAACAACGACCCCAGCTTCACCCCTGGCCTCCCTGGTCACTCCTCGTCGGGCGGCAACTACGCCGAAGACACCGGCGCCGGTGCTGACGGCCACCTTGTCGTTGTCAACGACACCCGTATCACCATTGACGACGCCTATTCGTTCCACCCCTCCATCGGCGTGGACAACCAGGGCAACACCCACATCGCTTGGATGGACGGACGAGACTACGGCTTTGAAAAAGACGTGAACTACGAAGTTTACTACACCAAACTCCGACTCCAAGGCGCCGGCGCATGGGACGGGGCAGAGGAAGGCCTCTCCACCTACGCCATCAAGAAAATCAACGATACGCCGATCTCAAACGTTGAGGGCAAGAACGGCCTCCCCCCCGCCTCGCCCTATGCAGGAAACTCGGTCTTCCCGTCGTTGCTGACCGACGACCAGAACAACGTTCACATCGCTTGGGTCGACTCGGGCAACCTCTCTGCCAACGAAGAAATCCTCTACACCCGCCTGAATCAAACCGACCTGACCGGCGACGGTCTCACGGCGCTTGACCCGTGGGAAGCGGTTGAAGTCACATCGTGGAATTCGAACAAACTCGGCCCGAACAGCGGCAGGCAACCGGCCATCGGCATGCCGCCTGCCTTTTCCAACGATTTGGGAAGCGGCGCGCACCTCGCATGGTCCGACACCAACACGTGCGGTGATGAAGGGAACAACAACCGATTCACCATCTGTTATTCCCACGTGTTGACCGGCCAAGTCGACGTTGAATTTGATGAAGGCGAGACCTTCTATCACGTGATCGAGCCCGGCCAGCAAACCATCTACAACATGACGATGAACAACTCCACGCCCGGACCCAAGGATCTGGTGGCCGATACCTACGGCCTCAACATTTCCGGCGTGCCGATGAACTGGACGGCCAACCTCTACTTTGCATCCAACCACTCCAGCATCTTCCCCGACACGCCCATCTTCCTGGAAGGCGGCGAAGACATCCGCTTCTACATGCGCGTGCAGGCACCATCGATCTACCAGGCCAACGGCGACGAACTGGCTGAGATTCGTGTCACGGCTCAATCCTACAAGGATCCGGCCATTCAGAACGACCTCATCACGTTGACGCTGATGGACGTGGTGCACGGCATTAACCTCGATACATCGCACAGCATGGCTGACATCGAGCAAGGTGACACCGCCATCTTCTCCATCACCATCACCAACACCGGAAACGTCCACGACGCCTTTGTCTTCTGGGACCCCAACAGCCTCGAAGGGCAGCAGGAATGGCTCCTGCCGTTTGGATGGCAAGTGAACTTCCCGATTCGGGTTGAACTTGACCCTGGCCAATCGGTCACCAAGAACCTCGAAGTCTTCGTGCCGACGTCTGAAGATCCCGGTGCATTCGTGATTTACGTGAAGGGTTGGTCTGAAGGCGAACCCATCAAGTCGGTTGAGAAGGGCACCTACGACATTCTCGAACTCGGCGTGTTCGTGTCGATCCGCTCGACCGGGAACATTGTGTTCGCAGTGGAAGACCGTTCAGAACAGGTCAAGCCAGGGGAATGCGCTTCCTACGACATCGATGTCACCAAGAATTTCGACAGCGGCGAACTCGTTTTCGCCACGCCCGGTGCACCCGAGGCCAAGCCTGACGGCGTGGCCATGGACGCTTGGCGAGTTGAGAACTGGGTCGTGATCGTTGACTTTGCCAACGCCACCGGCTCAGCCGACGCCGGCGACGGTCTCGGCGACCCCATCGCCTGGACCATTCCCGGGAACGCAGAGAAGGTGACCAAGCGGGTCGCCGTACACGTTTGCGCACCGCAGAACGCGACGGCCGGTTTGGGCCCTGCTATCACCTTGAAAGGCTACTTGGACGGCTATCCGCGAATCTCCGATTCAGCCATCCTCTCCACCAACGTTGAGCACGTGTTCGATCTTGATGCAGGCGTCGATCCTGCTGTGGGCACGTCGATGAACGTGAACCCGGGCGATCAAATCACCCTGCCCATCACCGTGAGCAACGAAGGAAACGGTCCCGACCGGTTTGACTTCCGCCTCGCTCGTGTGACGGATGCCTTCGGCGTTGACGTCATTTGGGACATCGACATCCCCAGAGAGAACCTTCAGGAACTCTCGCCCGGCACCTACCAGGCCTTCGATGTTCTGATGAACGTGCCAGACCGGGTGCCTGCTGGTGTGTACACCGTCGTCTTGCAAGCCTTTTCCGAAGAGGTCTACCCCGATGCCAGCGGTCGCGACACCCGCATCCGAGACACGGTCACCCTGACCGTCACCGTCGACGAATTCCACGACATGCAGATTTCGATGGACCCCACCGTTGACAACGCCGTCAAGACGTCCGCACCCGGCCGCATCGTTCGGTTCACGTTCAACGTGACCAACAACGGGAACGTGGCCGACGTCCCAACGCTGAACAACCACACCGCTCAGCGCGACGGCGACTCACTCCTCTGGAACGAGTTGCCCGGCATGAACGTTCTCAGCAGCTGGGACGTTGACTGGTTCATCATGCGCCAGGTCAGCGCAGAACTCGTGGTCGAAGAAGCGTGCATGGTCATGCAGTCCACCGCCTCCTCGTTCCCAGAAGATGCGTGTGTCTACCTCGAAGACCTTGACGAGTGGCGCCTGCCCGAGATGGCTCCATACGAAACCATCACCACCGTGGCCGCCGTGAAGGTAGGCACCGATGCCAAACTCGACACCCGAAGCATCGGTCTGAAGGTGGTCTCGAAGTTCGGCGACATGGAGAACGACGGTGACCACGACGACTCACCGGCTTGGGACGGCGACAACCTTGACACCAATGAGTTCATCGTCACGCTCCGTCTTCGAGCACCCAACCTTGAGATCAAGGAGATCATCATGCCACCGTCCACCTCGGCCGAGGTTGATGCGACCATCCCCATCGGCATCATCCTGCAGAACACCGGTAACGTCCACGCTACGGACATTGAAATCGTCCTTTGCGAGTACGACGACGTCACCGATGACATCACCAAGGAGATCCGCAGAAACGGTTGCGACGAAGAGCGCGTTGTCATGCGTCAAGTCGTGGGCGCCCTGCTCGCTCCCGACGACACCGAGGACGCCAAGGAGATTGAACTCTACCTGCTCTACCCGGTGACCGCCGGTAGCAAGGGCGTGTACGTTGTCGTTGACCCGATGAACGAAATCGTGGAATCGGACGAAAGCGACAACGTGAAGCCAATCCCAGAGCCGTTGGAATCCAACAGCCCGGTCCTTGACTTGGCCAGGGAAGTGGTCGGGAAGACCGCCCTGCCCTTTGCCGTGATCGTGTTGACCATTGCGCTGTTGGGTGTGGTCTACTTGGTTGGCAAGGGCCGACGTGATGAAGTCAACAAGCGTCTTGCTGAACAGTCTTCGCTCGTTTCCGTCCTTTCCGAAGAAGGCGACAACTGAAGCGCATCACTTGGATTTCGGCCCGAGGTACCAGCGCAACTCCGTGTTGAGCGGAGCGGCAATCACCTGTCCCGAGCGACGAGCAATTTGCTTCTCAAGCCTTGATCGAAGGGTCGTGATGACATCGCCGACGTTGGCTTGGCCAACGAGCTCCTGCTGGACGAGCGCCGTCAAATCAAGACGATCGCCGGTGGCTTCGACCATGGTTTGGATGATGCTACGTTCTTCGTAGGACTCAAAATCTGCTTCGACCGCCGCTGAAACCCGCTGACGGACGTGCTGGTGCAGGGAGATGAGGGCGTCCCGCTGTGCGTCCAACTCTTCCAGCACCGAAGCCAACGTACGCATGTGAGCCAACCCTTCGGCGACGGCGATTTTCTTTCGCCCGCTCAGGGACTCCGCTACGGGAACAGAGGCAGGGGGCAGACTGCTGGAGAGGCGCATGGGGCCACCGGCAGGCAATTTCCGTTCCTCGCAGCGAAAGAGGTCCGGACCGATGTCAACGTGGATGGACATGGCTCGTTCAACAGCGTAAATGGTCCGTGGGGGGCCTCCCTTTTCCGACGGTACCTTTCGTTTTGAGACCATGCCGCCTTTTTCCAATTCCTTGAGATGCTTGACCACGGCAGGCTGGCTGACGCCGATGAGATCGGCCAATTGCATGGGGTAGTGAGGCTCTCGCGCAAGGCGCTCGAGGATTTGCCGTCGAACCTTGTTCTGAAGCAGATGCAGGGCGTTGTCGATGTCGGTCATGCTTCTCAACCTGAGGTTGGGTAGTGGACCCTCCTCTATGAACGCACCGTTTCTCTATTGCTCGTCCCAATCTTTCCACGCATCACCGTTTCCTTCGGTCGGCGAACTTGCGGGGGCTCGCTTCACGGCAGCAGCGCTTCGCTGAACGGGTTGAGGTTCTGCCAGTGGAACCCCCTCGTCCCATGAAGCGATGGCGGCTGCGTTGGCTGCGTCCTGAATGGTTTCCTCGGGCGTGGTGGTTTGGTAGCGCCCCGTCTTGGCGTGTTCCTGCGCCCCATCAACGTCTCCTCGCATCAGCGCATAGACCTGTTCGGTGGTGAGGAGTGAGCCCGATGCGACGTCCTGCATGCCGTCCACGTATTGCTGGGAGGGTTGACGCTCGGCTGTGTCAGCGAACGGCGGGGCGACCGCAGGTTGCGTTGCCGTCTGTTCCGCTTGTGTGAACAACGTCGGATGGTCGGGGTTGACGTCGGTGACGGGGATCAACTGGCCTTCAGGACCCACCATCATCACGCGTGGGGCTTTGCTAGGCTTGGAAGCGAAATAAACGATGAGTGCCAGCGGGGTGGTGAACACGCCCAAGCAACACATGACCCCGCCGACAACCAACCAGGTCGACGACAACAGATCGTTTTGGATGTCGTCGATGGGAACCATGTAGCCCGATGTATCTGAGCAATCCGCTTCGCATTCAACGATGAGAGCGTACTCTCCGCTCTCGTTCAGTTCCCACGATGCAACCTCAACGAATTCAGTTCCGTCCGCAGCCATCACCTGCCAGTCGAGTTTGCACGGGGCCTCTTCAAGCGCGTCGGCTGCAAGCGAGGACCCTTCCACGCGCCGGAGTTCAACGCTCATGACGGGTTCGTCGTTCACCTGATAGAACCGATAGCACGACCCGTTGAGCTCGCCAAGTGCATGCGTGCCGGAGCCGATGTACGGCTCATCGTGATGTTGTTCCCTCGGGTCCATGGCCGCATTGATGGCCGAGGATTGACTCGACATCATGACGGCACCCAGCAGAACCATGATGGCTCCGACCACGGCAAGGCGGAAGCCCCAAGGGGAACGCTTTGCAGGTTCAGGTGCTTGCATCATCGCTTTCCAGACCCTCTTCCTCCATAAGGCTCGCTGATGGACTCAAGCGAGACCCAAGTCGTTCAACTTCTCGGGCAGGTAGGTATCGGTAACGAAGTCCAAACCGTATTTAGCCAGCGATTGTTGCTCCGCCTTTTTGCCCAAATCAAGCATCATGTTGATCTGCTCTTGCCACCATGAATCGGCGAATCGGGGATCGGACAACTCAGCTTTGAGGGCATCAATGTCCCGAGACGAGAGGTCGTCGCTGGGCAGGTCGTACGCTTCGATGTCATCGGACGTGATGCCGAGGTAGGTGGCGGTGGGCGTGGCCAAGTATTCTGAAATGTGGGCGGTCTTGATGGCGCCGTAAGCGATGGAAGCGAAGATTCGGAACGACCAGGGGTCGCCGTCGAGGAAAACGACAACGGGCAAGTCCCACTCCTCGCTCATCCGCTTGAGAATACGCCGCGTGGAACGCGCAGGCTGTCCTTTGAGGTGAACCAGCGCACAGCCAAAGTCCTCATCAAACCCGTTCTCGATGAGACGATCGAACATACCACCGGTCTCGATGGCCATGATGAAGTTCACATCGTGCTCGAGGAGTTCGATTTTTTCCTCTTCCACGTTGTACGGTACACCGTATCCCGAATCACCGACGTCGTCGCGAGCGTTGATGCGCATCCATTCACCTCGTCGGTTTCGTTCTCGAAGGGTTACGTTGCCGATCATGCGTGCGCCGTCTTCCTCAGGCCGGAGCTTGAAGTCCTCACGCAGGCACTGCGTGACGACCTCCAAGTCCTCAGCGAGGTTGTTGGATTCGTTTTGGGAGGAAAACTTGCCCAAGCCCCAGCTCTCCGAGATGTAGTACATTTCTCTGAGCGTCGAGGACTTGTTGGTGTTGATCATCTCTTCAATGAACTCGACGACGTGGAGTGCTCGAAGCAACTGTTTGGCTGAACCGAGGCTTGTCGCATCGCGAACAGAACGCTTCTTGCCGTACTTGTAGACACCCAGCGTCTTGTCAAAACCGATGTTGTTCTTGGTGCGAACGGGGAGCGTCATGGTGGGCGGTTCGCCTTTTACGATCTTGTCGTACATCTCCGTGACCACGTCGTGCAGCGCAGCCTTGGTCTCCTCGGGCGTGTGGCTGGCGGACATCATGCATCACTCCCGAACCCCATGAGGGTCTGTTGGCCCGACGGTTTCGCCACCTCGTCAGCGACAGGCTCCGTTGCAGCCACCTCTTCTTCAGCAGGCGCAGCGTGAACCTCCTCATCGGACACGTCCTCCTCACCGCCTTCAGTCTCGCCAGCTTCTCGAGCTTCTTGACGGCGAATTTCCTCGAGTAACTTTTCGTCCATTTTTGAGGCGCCGATCACTTCCTGACTGCCTCGATAAAACACATCCGTTTCGGTCCAATCGCCTCGTTCGAGCCCGCTCAGGGCGTAGGTGATGGTCGTCGTTTTTCCCGGGTCAAGGGTGTCCAACTTCCACGCCCACACCCCCGTCGCTTCTTTGCGGCCGCCCGTGGTGTTGTTCTCCATGGTGGCGCCGTCGCGCTCGGGCCACGATGCTAACAGCGTGTAGGCTCGCGCTCGAGACGTGTAGTTGAACAGCGTGATGGTCACGTCCGTCATCTTGGTCGTTTTGTTCCACTCGGTGGTGCTTTCTGCGATGACCGCTCCCATGATTCTCGTGATGGACCCTGCCAGGTCGGGCACGGGACGCTTGAGAATGGCAGCCGACTTTTCGGCGATGGCCGGGATGATGTCGTTGACCAATTCGAATTTCTCCTGCACCTTGACCATCTTTTTCTTCTTCTCGAGATGTTTGCGAAGACCGCGCCCCATTTCCAGCATGGCCTTGCGAACTTCGTCCATCACCTCGCCGTTGTCGGCGAGGGCTTCCTTGGCTTCAGAGGTAAACTGGACGTTGGTGCTGGCGAGGTGGACGAGGATGGCTGCAGGTCCTTTGGGTACGCCCCGGCCGCCGGCTTGGTCCAGCCCGTACTGGCGCCAATCCACGGATTCGATGGCTTTGGTCAGCAAACAACCCCCCTGCTGGTACATCAGCGGGACGCGATTGGCGAATCGGAGCACCTCCACGGGTTTGTCGGCCGCCATGCCGTCGCCAAAGATGAGGCCAACTTCGACCTGGTAGGGGTTGCCTTGGGAGACGGTAGGTGAGCGCGTCATCGTGGTGACGAACCGAGAATCGATGGTTTTCGAGAGCCCCTTCTTGATGAGCAGTTCCTCGATGGGTGAGAGGCAGTTGGTGGGCGGGTTGAGCAATTTTACCGGCTTGCCGCCGAGATGCCGTTCGCCTTGGAACGCCTCAAGGAGCGCTCGAATTTGTTCGGGTTTCATTGATTTCGGCTTGGCCTTTTCATCAACCTCAGCCGCCTCGAGCAGTTGTTTGGCGGCCCTGGATGAAACACCTGAGAAATTCTTGTACAGGAACGACGTCATGCGACTGTCCTTTGATTCGGTGCACATGCGCTGCAGCGTGCCAAGATGGATGCCGTGCGGGTGGGGCTTGATGCTCTCCACTTTTCGCGGCAACCGTTCGGTCACCCTCGGCCAGTGGTGCACCTCGCCGTCGGGGTCCTCGAAGGTGATGTCGGCGTGCGGGTTGACGATGCTGGTCATCCGGAGGTACTGGTAGACGCTTTGGCGACCGCGTTGGTATTTGGCCTTCATGCGGCAGGTGATTTCCAGACCGTGTTCTTTCATGGTCCCGTCGTGGCGTTCCCACAGCTCACGACCTTCGTTGGTCTTCGTGGCCTTGTTCTTGCGGGTGTCCAAACCGATGTCGACGATGGCAGCGGAGGTTTCCGTGGCGATTTTCGAGCGCACGTGCGTCTTTCGACCGGTGGTCAACTGGCTGTACATGACGACACCCGTGATACCGATGCCTTGCTGACCTCGAGACTGGCGGATGGCGTGGAAACGGGAACCAAACAACAACTGTCCGAAGACCTTCTCGATGCTTCGCTTCGGAATGCCGGGGCCGTTGTCTTCGGTCTGCAGTTCAATGATGTTCTTCTTGTCGTCAACCTTGGAGATCTTGACACGAATTTCGGGGAGGATACGCGCTTCTTCACAAGCATCCAACGAGTTGTCCACGGCTTCTTTGACGGCTGTGATGAGGGAACGGGTCAGGGAATCAAACCCGAGGAAGTGTTTGTTTTTCTCAAAAAATTCTGAAATGGCGACTTGCTTTTGGTTGCTTGCCATGCGTTCTGCGGTCCCTGCCATGGGTGTTCACCTCCACCGGTCCTCCTCCGTCTTGACGACGTCGGGCCGACAGATGTCCGTCCCCGTTCTTTGAGGGATTATAATCTCCACAGGCGTAACCGCATGAAGGAGGGCAAAAAGCGGAGACAGCGAGGACTTCCGCTCAGGCAAACAGGTCCGGCGCCCACATGCTGATGTGTCCGGTGAAGGCGGAAGCGGCCACCGTTAGCGGGCTTGCGAGGTAGAGTTTCCCCGGGCCACTTCGGCCCTGGAAATTTCGGTTGATGGCCGACACCGTCACCTGTTCAGGGGTGATGGAGACCCCGGGTCCAGCGCCGATGCATGCGCCGCAGCCCGGATCGATGAGTTTCACACCGACCTCGATGAAGAGGTCGTGCCAGCCCATGCGCTCGGCCAGGGCTTTGACCTGGCCCGAGCCGTACTGGATGTAGAAATCCACACCGTCCTTGACCGTGAGCCCGGCGTCTTTGGCCGCCTGGCAGACTTCAGCGTAGTAGGCGATGTCGTCCTCTTTACCGGCCGTGCACGAACCTCCGTAAGCGATGTCCACGGCGACGGTGCCGATGTCAACGATGTTGGCGCCGTTGGTGGGGTCGCTGGGGATGCCCTCGTCGGGGTTGCCCGGGTGGGCCACCATGGGAACGATTGCGGAGAGATCGATGATGTGGACGCCGCCGTCGTAGTGTGCGCCTTCATCGGGTGCGACCATGCGAGCGCGCTGCTCGTCTTCTGAGAGATGCGGCTGGGCTTTGAGCATCCACGCCATGAGCGCGTCATCCGCCTCGCAGATGCCGGTTCGGCCAGAACATTCCGTGGCCATGTTGCACAGCGTGGCGCGCTCGTCAACCGAAAGGGAGGTCAGGCCCGGTCCACCGAACTCCATGCTGCGGTTCAGAGTCAATTCTTTTCGAGCGTGATCGGCGAGGATGGCGAGGATAACGTCCTTTGCCGTGCAGCCGTGGTGAAGTTCGCCGATGAGTTCGAAGCGAATCGATTCGGGCACCTTGACGAAGGTGAAGCCGGCGCTGACAAGGTTGGCGTATTCGGTGGCACCGACGCCCCACGTGAGGGCGTTTGAGGCGCCGCCCATGCAGGTGTGAGAGTCGGTGGCTTGGATGAAATCGCCAATCTCAATGAATTCCTCTCGAGCGACTTGGTGGCAAATGCCCGGCGAGACGCCGTCTACGGCGGAATAGTCGCGTACGCCCGTGTGCTGCTGGAAGGCCACTTGCAGATCGCGCAGCGTCTGAACCTTGTGCATGAACGGCACAAACTTCGGGTTGTGTTGTGCGTAGAGCAGGTGGTCTTCGAACACGGCAAACTTGCCAGGGTTTGGCAGCGCGTAGCGCTCGCCGTATTCCTCCTGAAGGAAGGTGTGGACCTGAGCGGTGGTGAATTCGTGCGAATAGC
>CAXGZM010000019.1:0-17668 GCA_964014165.1 uncultured euryarchaeote
ACCCTATACCTCGTCGGCAGCGTCAGATGTGTATAAGAGACAGCCACAACCCGTCCAGTTCCGCCGTGAAGTTGGACGGTGAACCGTGGGCGTACTCCTCGGGTGCGGTGAAGCGCTCAGCGTCGCTGAGAATACCGTCCCGGTCGACGTCGAACCCATCGTTGTCGCTGTCAAGGGTCAAATCGCTCCCGTTTAGCGGATCGAAAGCAGGACAGACGTAGCGAAGGGAGAGGGTGTCAAATCCTCCCATCCGGTGGCACATGTAAGCCTCGTACCCGTCAGGCATCCCGTCGCCGTCGGTGTCGGACACCCTCGGGTCGAGGTAGATGCGGTCGTTGTTTTCATCCAGTTGGCCCGTCAATCCACGAGGAAAACCCGGTGCCGTGCAGTTGGCAGGGTAGGGCCAGCAGAATTCTTCCGTGGCGTTCAATCCGTCGTGATCCCGGTCGGTTGAGGCGTCGGACGCATTGTTTTTGTCAAGCCCCTGAAGGACGACCTCGCGGCCGTCAACGGCCGTCCAGTTCATCCATTCTTCGAACAGTGTTTCGTGAACGTCTGGAATCATGTCGCCGTCCGTGTCCGTGTTCGGGGGCGGTGTGCCGTCGGTTTGGTCGGGATGGATGTTGGCGACGTTTGAGACCGCAGGAAACTGGGACATGAAGAGCAGGCTTGCAATCACGGCAAGGGTGGTCAAGATGGTTGTTTGACTTCTCCGCATGGAATCACCGTGTGCAAAGCCTCCGCCTCGCTCGTTTTTTATTCCTGCAAGATTGCTTATGAGGGTGATGGAACATTGTTCATACAAATCGTCGTTGCACGAACGCTTCAAGGGCGAGAATGCGCCCCTGAATCGCACATCGCCCGGTGGCTTCAAGTCCCTTCCGCGACCGAACGGTGATGTTCGCATGACCATGACCATCACGCATCTGGGAACGGGGAGCCGAGGAAACTCGACCCTGCTTGAAACCCCCCATGCAAAAGTGCTCATCGATCAGGGCTTCAGCGGGACCCAACTGGCCAAGCGTCTCGCCCGCCTGCAGCTCACGCCCCAAGACATCGACTGCGTCTTCATCACCCACCATCACGGCGACCACGGTGGAGGGGCAAAAGTGGTCCAAACCAAGTGGGAGATTCCCGTGCTGGCCAACGAACGTACGGCTCTGGAGTTGGACTTGGTCCCCGAGTTAACCACCTACTTTGAGGCACTGGACTTGGTGCGCGTTGGGGACGACCTCTCGGTGCTCCCCGTCCCGGTACCGCATGCCGGGTCGGACAACGTTGCGTTTGTTGCGAGCCACGGGGGCGAGCGGGCTGCCATCATCACCGACTTGGGTTCATGGACCGATGAATTGGTCCTGCACGTTCGTGGTTGTGAGCACATTTCCATCGAGGCGAACTACGACCACAACAAACTGATGTACGGCCCCTATCCTTACTCTCTCAAGGATCGAATTTCTGGTCGCGGAGGCCACCTTTCCAACGAACAGACGGGACGCTTCTTGGCCGAGGTGTGCACGGAAACAACCCGGAGCATCACCTTGACCCACTTGAGCGAAAAGAACAACGCACCTCACCTCGCTGAATCAACGGTGCTGTACTACATCGACGAAGTGTTCACGGGTGACCTGCGAATCTCGGCCCAAAACGGCCCCGATTTCTCTCACTACATCGGGGCCGAAACCGAGGTTGCCTCTGCGGAAAAGCACACGGCCAAGTGAAGGCTTTGCGGCTGTTTGAGGTCAATGGCTAAATGATACGGGGTTGTGTCAACATCGTGGACCGAGGACCCGCTCCGTTTGCTCCTCATCGTCGCCGCGACGATGAACGAGCCGTCAGCGAAGTGCTCGGCGTGGTCATGTTGCTCGCCATGGTCATCACCATCATGGGCGGCGTATGGGTCTTCTTGAATCCGTATCTCACCGACTTTGAAGACAACACCAATTGGAACTCTGCCACGGGACTGGCGGACCGAATCGAGGACCGCCTTGAAGTGGCCGGAAACGCACCGGACGGCACCGGTTTTCGCAACACCTTGGCCATTCAATCAACGGCCATCCGCTCCGTTCAGAACGTTGAGCACTGGACCATCAGCGCTGACCTCACGGACGGTGAGGCCATCAACATTCGACAGGTGAACGAATCCACCGTTGCCGTCCTCGCAGCCAACGAAACCGCACGGAGCATCTCCATTGAATCACCGGAAACGACCTTCCAAGCCGACCTGCCGGTGAGCCATCAGGAAGTGTACGTTTCCCACAATGCCAGCTCACCTCACTGGATGATCATCACGGTCTACGGAGCCGACGACGAACCGCTCCACCGGCACGTGATGTGGACACTTTCCGGCTTGCAGATCACCACTTCACTGGGACAGGGCGAGCATCAAATCGTGCTCATGAACAATGCCCGGGCTGAGCGATTCCCCAACGGGGCTTGGGAGGTGAGCGCCATGCCGCTCGTTGAGTTTGACAGGATGGCCAACGATGAACTCCGCCTCTCCATCCTGCTGACGGATGTCATTTCGAACGGAAGCATCGGCTCCGGCTCAAACGTCGGCATGCAGTTCGTATCACAGGGACCCTTGACGCTCTTTACCGGCGAAGCGTACAACGTGAACTTCAACGTCTTCAACGCCCTTCACGACGTCATCACACCGCAGTACAACAACAACTGGCTGGCCGATTACACCGTTCAGCGCTCTGCTGGCACCCTTGACACCTTCATCGGATTCTCGCCGTACGAGCGAGCGAGCGGTGCGGACGGCCTCAGCGTGTCTTCCTTGGACCTTCCCCTGTATTTCGAGGTTGACGTTCAGCGGGTGGAGGTGAGCCGTTGAGGGGTGCGCTTCGCCGAGACGAGGCGGGGGTCTCAGCCGCCGTCGCTACCGTTCTCTTGTTTGGAGGTGTACTCTCCATCATCGGCTTGATGATGGTCTCCATGATGCCGGTCATCGAAGAAATGGAAGGTTCGGTGGAGCGCCACGACATGTCGTCTCAGATGACCCTGCTGGCGCACGAAACCTCCGCCCTTTCGGAACGGGGGATGCCGGGGGATTCAGCCCAAGCCACCCTCATTCCCGTGGACGGTGAACTGACGTGGGACAGCCTGCGCGGCGGGATGTGGTATTCGGCTACCTGGGCAGAAGGCATGAGTCTGCGTGCCAAGGGTGCTTTGGATTTTGACGATACGCTCGAGATACGACACCCCGAGAGTTTCATTGAAGCCGTCTGCATCACTGACCTCCGCCTCGGGCCCGACCGACCCTACCACTACACCCTCGATGCCGCCCTAGAGGAGGTGTCCTTGACCGTGACGCCCGGCTTGGCCATGCCCCTTGGTCCGATCGACATCCAACTGGTTGAAGACGGCGTTGAAGTTGCAACACGGTCCCTTCGTGTGGACGAAATGACCACCTTTGACTTGGAAAGCCTCGGTGAAAGCGTGCTGTCGTCGACCCACGCCCTCACGGTCTTCGGTCATGTTGGCGCCTCCGGAGCAACCTACGTGTTGCCCAACGCTCCCGAGCCCGCTGACAAACGCGGCCAGGCATGGTCGATTCCGCTTCCTTCGGGCACCTCAACGATTCAATTGCTCAGCGAAACCGCCAATCAGGTGCACATGACGGTGGACGGGACCACGTCCATTCACTATGCCACACCGACGGGGCTGGCCCGGACGGCTGTTTCCCTCACTGAAGAACTGACGGTGGAAGAGAGCACAGTGGCCCACATCACCACCAGTTCGCCCTCTCGTCTGCTGCTCGTCTCGGATGCAGCGGAGGAAAAGGGCACGACGGCTTGGCCATCCGTGAACGGCGCTTACCTTGGCCACGCCTTCCTGCCCCCGCACATGAACGGAACCCTGCGGATGGCAAACCCCGGAGAGAGCGTGGTAACACTGACCTGGCGAGGTGGCGGAATATCCGTGGCAGCGGGAGGCGTCGAGCACGTAGCATGGCCACCTTCCTACGAGGACGGCGCAGCGACCATCGACGCTGACGGCGATGTTTTCTTGACATGGGTCGCAGCCTCAGACCAGAGCACCACGGATGCTGTTCCCGGCATCACGTACCTGCCTGCCGACGACACCGGCGGTTTGTCAGGTGGAGCCTTCTCGTACGCCAACTTGGACAACGACACAGAGGAATCCATGGTCGTCCGGATGGCAGGCTACACGAGCACCTGGAACATGACCGGGGCAACAACGACCGGCGGCGTGTTCCTTGAATCCGACAACCATGCAGTCGTCTCCGTCGGTGAAGGAAACACGAGCATCGTTGTTGATTCGGGACACCCCCTCCGTGTGTTGCGCTTCTCAGGAGACTCAGGTCTCGTTCACCTTCCACACGACGGTGCAGAACGATGCACTCGGGTCGGCACCCAAGCAAGCGGTTGGATCACCACCGACCTGCCGTGGGAACGCATGGGCGGCCGGGGTGAAATCGACACCAAAGCAGCGTGGGTTGATGGCCGGCACCCCGCCAGCATGAGCATTGACGTGCTTGGCAGCGACGGCGTATCCAGCCACGCTTCCATCGGAACTGTTTGGGCCTTCCACCTTTCTCGCCTTTCCTACCAGTTCTCATCTTCCATCGACGGCATGGAAGTCGCCTACAGCGGCGGGGCCGTGGTGACCAACCACCCCGAATTCAAACCCTATGTGGTCGTTCCACCCTCCGACAGAGGCGGGCCCGGACCTCGTTTCGCTGCAACCATACCGTCCCTCCACCCAACCGCTTCCAGCGAAACGGGCGCAGGAGAGTTGGAACTTGACATCGAGATGGTTCACCGCACGTCGCTTGCCTCTACACCTGCGTACGAAGTTCGACGAGGGTGGTCCGAGCCGTACGGGACTGCCATCGCTGACGACGCTGGCATCGGTCTCGAAGCAAGCGAAGACTGGACGGTCTATCCGGGTCGATTGGACTTGCTGACGGACTACGTTGGATGGGTGCCTGACCCGACGTATGGCACCTCAGAAGCGGTATGGCACACCAACGGTGAGGTCATTGAATTCACATTGCAGTTGGCCTCGTTGGACGTCACCACACGGGAGGTGTTGGTCTGAAACATCTGCGTCTGGTGGGCGACACCCGGGCTGCCGCCACCGAACTCGGGTACATCTTCACCTTCCTGCTTGGCGTCCTTTTGATGAGCATGTTCAGCGTATGGGCGTGGGACATCGAGACCAACACGCGCCTGCGGTGGAACGAAGAAGCCATCCAAGCCAACATGGACGACATCGCCGCTGCCGTCGAACGAGCAGATGAAGCCAGTCGCTTTGGAGGGAACATCTCCTACGCAGAAGAAATTGCTTGGCGACCCACCGAGGCCGATGAGTCGTTGTTTTGGCTGGAACTTCACGACACAGAACTCGTCCTCATCGATGAAGGAGGTCCGCTCGACACGACGGTCTCCCTGTCGGGAACCGGTGCGGGAACCCACGAAGGCAGGGTACCGCTCGCTGGTGTTGAACGGCTCTGGGTCGTGCACGACGATGGCATGACCTTCCTCTCGTTGGATCGGCCGCAAGCGGTCCAATGATCACCGGCTCATCACGGCACGGTGGACCATGGCCTGAACTTCACGCATTCTGCTCTTGGCACCAAGCTCTCGGAACACGGTCAGTGCTCGTTGAAGGTACTCCATTCGCCCCTGACGATCGGGTGCAACACCACCGAGGCGAGTGAGCAGTTCGCCGATTTGCATGCGAAGGTCATTGGCCTCAGCAAGCACGAGGGCTTGTCCGTAGTGCTCAACGGCTTCATCGGTTCGGCCAGCGTCATGCAGCACCTCACCCAGCAGCATCGTGATTTCAACCAGCGACTGAACGTCACCGGCCTCGGTCATGGCCGTCAGCGCCTCGGTATAGTGGAACAGCGCCAGTTCAGACTGTTCCACTTTGGAGTAGTATCGGCCCAGCACGGCTTGAGCTCGTGCGTGAAGGACGCTGTCCTCGAGTTGCGAGGTTCGCTCGTGGGACGCCATGGCGTGTTCTCGGGCTCGGTCAACCTCGCCCAGTTCAATGAGCGATCGCGCCAGTGTGATTTGGCTGTAAATCAGTTCGTTATCGTCCGAACTCTCGAGGATGGCTTCGACCTCACCGTAGGCTTCCAACGCCTTGCTTCGCTCGTTTTTGCGCCGCAGGAGATAACCGATGTTGTTGTAGGTCCTCGCAGCCCAACGGGCATTTCCAAGCGAAATGTAATGCTTCAGCGCCATCTTATGCCGAGTCAGGGACAGATCGCTGTTTCCTTGCTTTCTGCTGACATCGGCCAGCGAGGAGAGAATCTCGGCCTGAACCAATTCATCCGCCGTCGACTGAGCACGTTCAAGGGTGTTGTTAAGCACCTCCTCTGCTTCGTTCAATCGCCCCAGCAAAGCAAGAATATCGCCCTGGATTTGGGCCATGCGGACCACAACGTTGGAAGCGAGGTCGTCGGTCTGAATTTGCTCGATCAAGCCGAGCAGTTCCATGTAGCCCTGCGAAACAAGTTGCCGACCCTCGTTCACGATGATGTCCGAGGCAGCCTCAAACTGACTCGATTTGATGGAGTGGTAAACGAGTTCGATTCGGAGTTCATGCGATGCGGACTGCTTTTGATACCAGTCGACGCACTTTCCGTGAAATTCTTCCCGCAGGGTCGGAGAAAGACTGCGAAGCAAGAATTCTCGAATCAAGTCGTGAACGTCATATGTATCAGCATCCGCCTGCCGGGCAAGACCGGATTCGACCAAACTGTCCAACTCGTCGGTGTTGAGACCCTGTTGCGCCAGTGCCTCAAGTTTCACCGGTTCTCTAAAAATTGACAGAGCGGACAGCACCCGTTTTTGTTCGGCACTCAACTTGGAAAAGATCTCCACCGTAACGTAGTTTTCGAGCGTTTCGTGGAATGCACCGGCGGATGCCCCTCGATTGATGAGCTCAAGGACAAGAGGGTGGCCTCGCGACAGGCCGTGAATGTGGAGCCACTGTTCATCGGCGAGGGAATCAAAGCTCGTCAGGAGTTTTCGTCCGGCGTCGGGGTCAAGCCCGTCCAACGGCATGACCAAACTTGCAATTCTTCCCTCTGCGTCCTTGGTCGGCACCACGGGTTTGAAGGATCGGGAGAAGATGACCAGACCGATTTTCTCTTCGCTCCCCAGCAGGGCCAGCGACATCGCTTGGAAGGTTTGGTGCAGGACCCATGTCCGAGACTTTGTGGAAGTCGTCGATCACAAGCAGCGAGGGTGTCCCCTCCAAGGCTTCAACCAGCAGGCGGGCTGCATCGGCGGGTTGAGGAACGGGGGTGGCAGCGAGGTAGGTCGAGAAATCAGCATTGCCCATGCTGGCGAGCCAGTCAGCCACGGACTCAAAGAAGGAGCGTGAGCCTTCCCAATCTTGGCAGCGGTGGTAGAGCAAATTTCTGCGATGCATGAAACGCTCGATCAACTTGGAGGCCATGGTCGTCTTACCAATGCCAGCGATACCGGGCACCAGAAGGGTCGTCGCACGGGCCTCAAGCAAGTTCACCATGTTGTCAAGTTCCGTTACTCGGCCGTAGAAATGACGGAGGCGGGGAAGGTCTGCCAGCGAGGTTACGAGTTGTTTCTCAACGTGTTTCGAGAGGTCTCGTTCCACCAAATCTGCAGACAAGTTTCGGACATCGAGGCAGTTGTGTTCGTCGATGTACCGGATGATATCCACCGGACGCATTTCAAAGGGAACGACGCTTTTTGCCCCGCCGAGTGTCGACGAAACAGCGGGCTGGTCATCCAAAATGATGCGAACAGGCCAATCCGAAAGGCGCTCCCACGTTTCGCTTGCCAGGGTCACACCGCTGTCGGTGAGGAAGTAGGCCTTGCGTTTTCTCGAAACGCCCTTGACGTGCGCCTGCCGCTCCACCAGAATGTTTTGGTCCTTGAGGCCGGCAATGGCCCGTGGGACGTTGGAGCGAGCGATGGCAACGGCGTTTGCGATGCCCATTTGTGAAAGAGCGAACGGGACCTCGATGCTGTCTTTGAAGTCGGAATAGTCCAACAGGTGGAGCAAGATGCGTTCTTGCACGCCGGGTTTTGCCTGTGCGGCCATACGTCAACCCTCAGACCGATCACTGCGGCGGTTGCTGGTAGTTGGGGTCAGGCACCCACTGATTGGATGCTTGGTCCCAGAGCCAACCGGGGTGCTGAGAGGCTGCTGGAGCAGCGGCTTCTTCGGCAGCCGGCGCCGGTGCAGCAGTTTCCTGCTGAGGGACGGCTGGGGTCTGCTTGGCCTTGGCCCACGCATACGGGTCCTCCTCAACCGCCGAATCATCGGCCGTCAACTCGTCCTCGTCAACCACTTCTTCAAACTCGATGAAGAAGAAGGCACCAGCACCCAAAAGCACCAGAACAGCGAGAACGATGAGAATGATGCCGAGCATGCCTGAGCCACCGTCGTCACCGCTGGAGACGGTCACGGCGAACTCTGCGTTCTCGGTCTGACCTGCGAACTTGTAGATTTGACCGTCCATCTCGAAAATGACGTCGGAGGAGCCCTCGATACCGCTGAGTTGACCTGCCGTCAGGTGCATGTTCCATGAGCCATCCGAGAGAACTCGAGTCGAGTTCAACTTTGCATTTCCGTCAGCAAATCGAGCGATGACCAGGCTGCCAGGCAGACCTTGGCCTTGGAATTCAGCCGGGTCGTCAACGGTGATGTCGCCCGTATCGGTTCGCTCAACGGTGAACGAAACCGACCGCACCAGGAAGTTCACCTTCAGTGAGTACGCCTTGGATTCTTGGTCGTCCTGTGCGTACACAACCACGCCGTTGAGCGACCAGTCGGGGATGCTGCTGGTCGTCTGAGCCATGTAGGACATGGGGTCATAGGTCAACACACCAAGCGGCGTGATGGTGATGAAATCGTCGTAGAAGTCGTCCTCAACGGTCGTTTCGTCGTCGTAAACGTAGAACTCGAGGTCATCTCCGGGCGAGCCGGTGCCGTCGGGGTCGTTGAAGAACTCAGCCAGGTCGAACGAAATACCACCGCCACATCGGTCAAACGAGTTGGAGTTTTGGTCGCAGAAAATGGTCCACGTACCGACCCAGCCGGTTTCGTTGAACACCGGGTCGATGTTTTCCGCATCGAGTGGGTTGTTGATGGTCATGCGCCACACGACGTCTTCTGAATAGTCATCCCCGTCGTACGCACGAACCGTGACCGAATAGACGCTGTCGTGAATCAATTTGGAGGTGTCCCAGTTGGCCATCCAAGATCCGTCCTGTCCGAAGGTGGTGACGGGCAACGGACCGTCGTTCAGGACGATACCGTTGGCCAAGTCCGTGATGTCAATTTCGACACGGGTCACAAAGCCACCAATGTCTCGAGCAACACCCATGATTTTGGTCTCGGATGACGCACGAACGGTATCGCCGTCAATGCCGCCGGAGGACTGGTCCTCAGCACCAATCCATGAGAGCTGGAGGTTGGGTGGGATGTTGTCGTTGTTGATGGTGACGGTTCGAGTCTCTGCAACGCAACCGTCAGCCTCAACGGCTTCCCCAATGCAGAAATCGCTGTCAGCAGCCCACACCTTGGCCGTGTAGTCGCCCGAAGGCAGTTCTGCGACGTTCCACTGGTAGGACCAGCTGGTTGAACCCTGAATGAAGAACTGCTGAGCGAATCCGTCCGGGCCAGAGATGGAGAACCAAATCTGTTGCACGTCGCTTCCAGCCGTTCCCTGGTAGGGGTCGGAAGCCGTGCCTTGGAACAGGATCTTTCCGGTCTGGTGGATGCTGCCGGCCGTTGGGACATCGACCAAGAGCGAGGGAGCAACGAGGTTGAGTTTGTACTGGCGCACCTCGATTGGCGAATAATCCAGGCCGTCGTACGAGCGGATGCGGAACGTGATGTCCCCCTCACCTTCGGGGTGAGCAGCACCGTCCCATTCATACACCCAGTCCTTGAAGGGATGGGTTTCCATCGTGATCTCGCCGTTGGAGCCGGAGGTATCGGAGGCGTAGAACCAATCCGAAGAACCGGGTGGCTGAATTTCAACGCGCTTGATTTGACCAAATTGAGCCTGTTGTGCGGTGTTGTCGTTGGCGTAGGGCCACTTTGCACCGTCCCATGCTTGTCCCGTAATGCGCACGGTTCTGGCAAAGGAGTAGCCGTCGGGCTCGGTCACGCTGACGCTCGGTCGTAGGTTCTCGAGGTTGATCACGTCGTCAACCGAGCCGGAGAGAACGTAGGAGAAATCATCGCGTCCGCTGCCAAACTTGAACGCTTCAACCGAGTAGAACGGCTTCTCTCGGTTGCCGTTTTCGCAGTTTGAGGTGTCGCCAATGCCGTTGTTCACGTCGAGCTCGTCGATGAAGGTGTCACCGTCGTTGTCGATGCCGTCAGCACAGGAGTCCTCGTCAACGACGATGGGTTGGCCCGTGCCGTCGTTGGTACCGGGAATGGCAGCGTTTTTGTCGCCAACCACGTGGTTCCAGTTTCGGTCCAGAAGGAAATCCGAAGGCAGGGAAACTTGAGGCGTGAAACCAAAGGCATCGGTGGTCAACTCGTAGAGCGGCAGGCCCGTTGAATCCTTGATGATGACCGTTGCGCCTTCGACGTTGGAGTTCTTGGCCTTGACCTGGTATCGAACCAGTTCACCCTGACGGACTTGAGAGCCCCAGGCCGTGTTTTGGTTTTGGACGTGAATCATCGAAGCGTCAAAGTTCTGCAGGTCAGCAAAGGAAAACACCGTGGCGTTTTCTACCAGCTCGAGGGCCAACGGCATGCCGGCCGGCGGCAGGGCCACCGTGCCGGGGAGTTGCAAACACTCGTCTTGGACAAACGGACACTCTGCGCCCAACCAGCGAATGCTGACGGGGTAGAGTTCGCCATTGCCGGGGGAAGGGATTTGCTCCGATTGGACGGTGACTCGGGATTCGGTCACGTTGTAGACTTGGGAAACACCGGTCCAGGCGTTTCCGGAGAAGTAAGCAATGGACCCGTATTTGTTGCCGTAGTTGTCATCGTGGTGGCTGACGTTGCCGGCAAACCCGCCTTGGGAGTCCGCCGTGTTGCGCTGGACGTTGATGAGGGAACCTTTGGCACGGATGATATCGCCAGTGTTGCCCGAAATCGTGTTGTCAAGGATGGATGCAGAGGAACGGAAGACGTGGATGGCAGGGCAGGGGAAATCGCCGCCGTACATCTGGGAGTTGCAGGTACCGGAGTTGTTCGAGATGATGTTGTTGGCCAAGAACAGACGAGCAGCGGATGGTGCGGGGACCTGCCAGCCTTGGTCTTGGTAGTGGTATTCACCGAGCAGCACGGGCTCCTTGCCCGTGTCCTGAATGGTGTTGTTTTCAGCAATCACGTCGGACGTTCCGTAAATCCAGAGGCCGTTCCAGCCGCCGATTGGCCCGATGGTGTTGCGATGCAGTTCAACAACGGAACTGCGGATACCGACACCCGAGCCTTCTGAAGCGCCGGAGATGATGTTGCCTTCTGCATACACCTTGGCGCCGTCGTAAGCGGTCAAACCGGCACCTTCTGCGGTGGTGATGTCGTTGTCGGTCACCTCGAGCGTGTGCTCGATGTTACCGGTGGTCTTCAGGGAGTTGGTGTCGATGGCGTTGCACTTGACGTTCACGTCGGAGTTGGTGAAACTGCCTGAACTGGATTTCATCAGGATCCCGTAGCTGTTGTCCTTGATGTCGAGGTTGTCCATGTCGATGTAGGAATTCTCGATGTAAAGGACAGCACGACCTCCGCCTTGTTGACCGCAGTCGGCATCGTTGCCGGTGAAGGTGGAGTCCTTGACTCGGAAGGTGGACAGGATACCCGCTCCGGCGTCGTATGCACGAACGGCGGCAGCGTCGTAGCCTTGCCCGTCAACGCCCAACTCAAACGTGGATTCCGTCAGCAGCGGTGCAGCATAATCAACGGCGATCACGTTTGAGGTGTTGATGTCGGTGAAGCTGAGGCCCCGTGCGGTTGTGGTCGAGCCGTCAAACACGAGCGCACCGTACTGAACGGCTTGAAGCGAAGCCACGTAGATGGGGTAGCCGTAAGCGTTTTCGAAGTGGGCGTAGTTGATGGAAGTGATGGACTGGTCGATCGTGTCTCGGATGATCAGACCAGAGCCACAGGCAGCGTCGGGGTTGTTCAACACGTTGCTTTGGGTGTTCAAACACCGACCCGTCTTGGTGTAGTCCGTTGGAACCGACCAGATGAAGCGTGCTTGGGATGAGGCGGAGCCGGCACTGGCACCACAAGCCGCATCGCCGATACAAATGGCGCCTTCAACATCGATGAACTTGCCCGCAGGGATGTTGATGGTGGTGCCTGCGTTGATGATGAGTTTGGAACCCTCTGCGACCGTGACGTCGTCCTGGAGGTTCATCGTGCCCGACCAAGTTTCCGTACCGGTCACGGTTCCCTGTGTGGTTTCGTTGACCGCCATGGCGGAAGGAACGCTCACCATGGCCAGCATGAGGGACATCATGTAAAGCATCACAAGGGACATGGATTTTGTTTGGTTTTTTCGAGACATCGGTGATTCACCTGTTTTGTCCATGGACGCCACGAATATAATACTGCGCCTCATTTGGCAAAAGAAGAGTATCAATAAATATCAAGAGTATCAATATATTCGCCGAAAAGTGGACAAAAATCGCCGGATAATGGTAAGTTTTCTGCGCTATGGTTCGGAAAACTCCACCCTGCTGCAAGGCAAAAACAGGAAAAATTGCCCTCAGCAAGTCGGTATCGTTCTGGCTTGCTCGAGCCATTCCACGGCGTCCAAGGCGCCATAGCCGCCCCGAAGGTCGTGTTCACCGTCACCCTCGCCAAGCGATTGAAGCAGCGCTTGCTTGACCTCAATGAGGCAAGTTGCATCACCGCCCGGCTGAGGTTTCAACCGGGGCTGGTCCTCGAGGATCAGCGCCAGCGCTCCCGTCACAAACACCGTTGCATCGGACGTGCCGCTGCTGGAATACCACAGGTTCTCTTCACCCGTGCTGATGATGCGTTCACCGGGAGCGACGACTTCGGGCTTCATGTGGGGGTTTTGGCGTGCATCGCCGTCTCGGTCGAATGATGCACCGGTGGACGAATTCACCCACACGGACCCGTCCCGCGTGGTGGCCCCGACGGAAATGGCCAGTTCAACGCTTCCGGGTGAGGCAACATCACCGTCGTCGTCAAGGCCGTCGTTTCCTGCTGCTGCCACGACGAAAATACCGGCGTCCGTGGCTTGACGTGTGGCAGCGGATGAACCGCCTTCCGTCGATTGGGATTCCTCGCTTCCCCCCAGCGAGAGGGAGATGATGTCAGCTTGGAACTCAAAGTGGCACCACCGAATGGCATCCGCAACGTCCGCATCAAGACCGGTGTTTTCCCCTTCACCGTTATCAGCCAACGCTGCGACCATAGCAAACGTAGCATTGGGCGCTGCACCGCGTTGATCTGAAGCGTTCGAAAGCAACAGTCCCGACATCAGCGTCCCGTGCGCAACGGCCCCGTAGTCAACCGGTTGCTTCGATGCTCCGATCAAATCCTTGAACGCAAAATCCGTGGTGGAAAAGGCATCGTGCTGTGCATCAACGCCGGTATCAACCATGCACACTCGAACCCCCTCTCCGGAAAGTCCGGTGGCCTGCAGGTTGCGGAGGTCGGTTTCTTCAAAGGCCCATTCCGAAGTCGGCTGAGGGAGTTCAACGACCAACCATTGGTTTTGCCACATCAAGACGCTGGCCGAGATCAGCAAGGCCAACACCACCACGCCCGAAACGGAAAATCGACGACGAGTGTGTCGAACCACCGGCTCCACCGTCAGCGGCGCCCAGCCCATGGTCTCCGAACGCCACTGGTCTTGGAAGCCGATCACGGTGGGGTCCACCGCAGATACAATGCGACGGTCGGAAGGCTCGGGAAGGTACTCCACGTCACGAAGACCTTCCATGGCTTTCGCTACCCCTACCGTTTCTTCATCAACCCTTGTTTGAAAAATCAAGCAAAAGTGAACATCAGAACTTCGTACCACCGCGACTGCGAGCCGTTCGAACACCGCCGTACAGCACGAGAATGGCCAGCAAGGCAATGAGCAGGGTCATCCAAGCGGATTCACCGTCAGCAGTCGTCTCTGGGTTGTATTCAATGCTGAAATCACCGGGCTCAGGAACGGATTCCACGCTCTCTGCCTCGGCGCCCGCCACCTCAACTCGGTAGTCGAAGCGCTGGCTGCCTTGGCTGAAGGTGAGGCCGTCGAACACAGCCATGCCCTCGCCACCAGCGGGCACGGCGACCGACTGTTGAAGTTCATCGCCGCCGGGTGGCGTCAAGTAGACAATGACGGAAGGTGCATCGAGGAGACCCTCGTTGACCACCACAACACGAACAGCACCGGCTTGACCGGCGATCTGGTCGGATTCCGTAGAGATTCGGTCCTCGTCAATGGTCAACTTGATGACCGCCTTCTTGATGATAACATCCACTTCTTGGCGCTCAACACCCTCGTCTTGGCTGTTCACGTACACGGTGAGTGGGAAGTCTGCGTCGTCATCGGAATAACTCGCTGGTGCGAAGACCGTGAACTGTTGGGTACGGGTTTCGCCCTTGTTCAAGGTCAGCGTGGACATCATCGGGGTCACCGACCAGTCAGCAGGCACACCGCTCTCAAGCAGCTCAATGGTGAACGAATCTTGTCCGTTGCCGTCGTTGGTCAACGCAAAGGAGAACTGGCGTTCCACCAAGGCGGACATGCCGAGTTCTTCGGTTTCATCCGATACGGTGAAACCAAAGGATTGAGGCACAAACACCTTCATTGAAGCCTGGGACGATTCGCCCAAATCCGTCTGGAGTCGCATGGTCATGCGGTGTCCGTTGGCCAAATGCCATGCATCTGCGACGTCGGGCAGCGTGATCTGAACCTTCACCGAAGTGCTCAGGACTCCCTCGGTGTTGCTGTCGCCGATGCCGAGGGACACGCTGATGCTGTCCTCGTATTCCCCACTGGTTGCGTTCCAGAACTGGACGGTCCAGAGGTCCGAATCTTGTGCCAGACCCATCTCGCCTTCAACGCTGAAGACATCCATGATTTCCGTGCCGTTGTAAACGACATCGTAGTCGAAGGTGATGGTGGAGTACGCCGACTCGTTGGTTGGGGACACGATGGCCTCAATCTCTGAATCTTCTGCGTTCAACACGGTGGCATCGGACAGGGATGCTTCGTTGAAACTGATGTCCAAGGCGGAGTTCACACGTCGATTGAACTGGAGCGTAGCCGCAATGGTCGAATCGGCCGTGATGGTGGTGGTTTGGCCGCCGAAGTATTCCATCTCAACCGCCGTTTCGTGCTGGACGGTCATGAATTCTCCATCAAAGGAAACGCTGCCCTCGGGGAACAACTCTCGCAGTTCACCGTTGGCTGGCACATCAACCATCCACGACTGACCGTCGAAGGAGACTTCGAGTTCAACAGCACCGTCGATCATAGCAGCACCCGCATCGTCCGAACCAGCGTGATGCTCGTTCTGTTCAATGTCGGTCCACGCAGTCGTCAAGTCGACGTAGCCGCCGAGCGCCATCACCATGCTGATGTTGCCGCCGTTGGCCACCGTAGCGTCGAGCAGGCCAATGGCAACACCCCCACCGTTTGGACCGGGGTTGGTCTGACTGACAACCACGACCCACTCGCCGGGTTGGACGCTTTCGGACCACTCAAGGGTGGTATCGTTCATTGAACCGCTGACGTGGACGGCATCTCGCTCAACACCTGCAACGGGGTACAACACGATGGTTGCATCCACCAGGCGGTCGGCGTCAAGCTGGTCGATCACCGTTCCTTCAACCTCAACAAGGCCGGCCGTGACTTCAATGTCCGTGGAATCCGGACTGTCGTGAACGGTGTAGCCGTCTTGTTCCTCCGTAGCGTAGTAAACCGTTTCGAAGCCTTCCTTTTCGACGGTAACGTTGTACACATCACGGATGGGCACAAAGACTCGCCAAACGCCTTCATCGTCGGTGGTCACGGTGGTTGAGACCTCGGAGTTGTTGTTTCCAATCACCGTGACGCTCATCTCTGGCAATCCTTCACCGAGACTTGGCGCACTGTTGTTGTCGAGATCCCAGTAGACCTTGCCACCGATCTCAACCTCAAGCGTGGCGTAGACGGGGTCAAGGACGAGGGTATGGTTCTCGTCGGCTGCATCGGTGCTGAACGGTGCATCGCTGGTGTCCATGAACCATGACTTGGTACCGATGGTTCGGTTGAAGTAGAAACTCCAGGTGCCGGGCATCAGCAGTTCTGAAGCGTTCCCGTCGGCGTCCGTGCGCTCAAAGGTGATGTTGCCGTAGCCGTCGTGGCTGACAGCGGTCACCGTCATGTCGCTCAAGGCTGCTTCCGTCACGGCCTCCAACAGTTGCATGGAGACGTCGATACTGATGCTCGTTGTCAACTCAAGGCCGGTCCGAACCGAGTCTGCTCCGACCGTCAAGGGCTGGCGCAGGGTTTCGGTGTGGTCACCGTTGCTGAACGGAGCGACGATGATGAGCCACTCACCAGCAGGCACGTAGGCGGCGAAACTACCGTTTTCGTCCGATCCAACGTTGAACCACTGGTCGTCTGCTTCGTTGTACAGGAGGAAGTCGTTCGCAATGCCCTCGTCGGTGGTGTTGAACAGCGTACCCGTTACCAAGTACGTGTTCTTCAGCGCCACATCATAGGGTTCATCCACGCCGTCAAGGCCGATGCGGATGGCATCGAAGAAGGTCTCGCCAACGAGGTCGTAGTCGGTGGCGTTTTCATCGGAAGCCGCCGTTCGGTTGAACAGCAGGTCGTAGCCGCCGGGCGTAAGCGAGACGGTGATGATGCCGGGCTGGCTGTAGTCTTCTGCGGTGTAGTAAATTGGTTCACGGTTTTCTGCGATCGGCTTGAGCGTGAAGGCAGGCGTTGCCACCGTACCGTTCTCGAAAGAGCCATCCTCAGCGGCGTTCAAGTAGACATGCATCTCGACTTCAACAGCCTCCGGGTTGGCAAAGACCTCCATGGTGGAGATGATTTCCGTAGCGGAGCGGTTCACCGACAAATCCTCGATGGACGTAGCGTTCAACCGCTCATCAGCGAGGGAAATGCTCCACACGCCGTTGGGCAGGTCAAAGGCGAAGTCGCCCAGTTCGTTCGTGGTGGTCGTCCACATCAAACCGGCATCGCTGGTCGCAACCACTTCGGGTGCCTCCCAAAGCGGGAAGGAGGAGTCCCAACGGGTGGTGTTGTCGTAGAGGTGGACAATGCCGTTGATGGTGGTGGTTGGCTCGATGTAAAGCATGCCCAAATCAGCATCCACGCCCGTGTCCACAGCAACCAATGCACCGTAGCCACGGTTGGTGACAACGCTCTCGGTGGTCATGTGGTAGGTGAAGCCAGACGGCACACGCACGGAGAAATCACCGGTGAGGTTGGTCACAGCGGAGAACTCGAGGTTGCCTGAAACGAAGTTCACGGTGAGACCGGTTGCGGGTTGCGTGGTCTGCTCTCGGTTTTCCTCGGGCGTTTCATCGTACCAGGTGTTCCACTCATCGACGGTGACGCCGGGGTAGTTTCGCATGGAGCCGTTGATGAAGGCGGCCTGTGCATAGGTTACATCTCGCACCACGTCCTCCGTACCTGTCTCTTATACACATCTGACGCTGCCGACGAGGTATAGGGTGT
>CAXGZM010000020.1:0-17417 GCA_964014165.1 uncultured euryarchaeote
GCGGGCCTCTTCAGCCAAGCGGGCCTCTTCGGCCAACCGTGCGGCTTCTTCCTCCTGCCGAATGCGTTCCTCTTCCTCTTGGCGGAGACGTTCTTCCTCAGCGAGGCGTGCTTCTTCGGCGAGGCGTGCTTCCTCCGCGATGCGTTCTTCCTCCTCTCGCTTCTTTCGCTCCGCCTCTGCCAAAGCCCGCTTACGAGCTTCCTCAGCGGCCAGGGCACGGATGCGTTCGTTGATGGCGTCCTCGTTTTTGCTCCGGTAGCGGGTCAGGATGGCTTCGCCCATCTTGATGAATTCCTCTTCCAACAAATCAGGAACTTCTTCTTTGGCGTTCATCAAGAGCCGTTCAATGTCCTCGACCTTGAATTCACCTTCGTGGCCGTTGAGATGTTGGCGGAACACGGTGTAGAACTCTCGTTGTTCTGCAGAAATGGCCCCGTCTGAGGTCATGAAGTCCTGCAGCGCCGTCAGGATTTCCGTCAAATTGAGTTCTTTGACTTCGACCACGTTCGCACCGCCTACCTACAGAGGAGGTCAAGCGCTTTTCATCAAGTTTTTCTCGCACTCTTGCAAGCGAGTCTTGGCCAACTGATGTTCTGCATCGATGCTGAGGATGGCTTTCCAAGCGGTCGCTGCTTCGTCCATGTTGCCCAGGCCGTGATGGTGTGCAGCAATTTGTAGGCGAGCGGCGAGGTGGTGGCCGTCGCATCGCACGGCTGCTTCAAAGTCGGAGAGGGCGTTGTCGATCATGTTGAAGTGCATGTAATACAATCCTCGTTGATGCCATGCAGGAGCGTGGTTGGGGGACTGACGAAGGGCTTCGTTGAGAGGAGCTTCAGCACGTTCGGCTCGGTCCATGCCCATGTAGCAGGCGGCGAGTTGCGTGAGGGCGTGCGTGTGGTGCGGTGCTTGCTCAAGCACGTGTTTGAATTCCTTTGCTCCCGAGTCCCATTCGCCAAGGTGCATGTGAGCGTCCCCTTTTCGAATCCGAGCGACGGCGAGTTGCGGCGCAAAGTCCAGCAGGGTCTCAGCGTCATCAAGGGCCTTGCGAGCATCGTCCAACCCCATGTAAACCGAACTGCGGTTCAGTCGGGCACGGATGTGCGATGAGTCAAGCGTGAGGCAGTCGCTGTAGTGATAGAGGGCTTGCTTGAGCTGTCCTTTCACGGCTGAGATGTTGCCACGTATGTAGGCCGTCGTGGCGTTTTGCCCGTGAACCTCAGCGGCGTCCACGTGGAGAAGTGAAGCCTGCAGGTCGCCCTGGTCGAGGGCGAGAAGGGCCGACTCACAGGCAATGGAAGGGTCCTTCTCCGGACTCAATCGCTGCGCTCTGCTAAGGGATTCACTTGCCGTCTCGAGTTCACCCATCATGCGTTGTGTTCGAGCGAGACCAAGCCAAGCAACGCCGAGTTCGCGGTTGAGTGAAAGGGCGCCGTCAAATGCCCGAAGGGCGTCCTCCAGGAGGGTTCGGTCCGTCTCGCCTGTCCCGTCACGATGTCGGTCGGCGTGAGCGAGGTGAAGCCGCCCTTCGACCGTGTGAAGCAACGCGTGATCGATGCCGTCGGGGGTGGCCGAGAGAAGGTCGGACGCCTCATCAACGCGATGTTGAATGAGGTAGCGCCCTGCGATGCGAGCGCGCAGTTCACCGTTGAACGGTTGTGTGTCAAGGGCTTTGAGCAGCGTTTCCTCTGCAGCGACCACCGACCCCTCAATTTCGAGGAGTTCAGCTTTTAGGAAGACGGCGTCAACCCCGCCGGCGTCCAGCGCCACAGCATGGGTGGCCGCCTTGAGAGCGTCCCGCTGGTGGCCTTGCTTCTCTGCGAGGAGGCGCGCCTTGAGGGCCCATGCCTCACCGCATTGTCGATCGAGGGTGAGGCAGCGCTCATTGGCTTCCAGTGCGAGTTCATGCTCTCCCTCGGCTTCCAACAATTGAGCGTAATGCAACCAGTCGGCCGAACGACTGGGGTCCGCCTCAAGCGCTTGCAAAATCGCCTCAATGGCTTCGGAACGGGCCCCGGCTCGCGCACGCAAGCCTGCAAGAAGAGAGCGATCGGCAGCGGTATCCACGCCCAGTGCCTCAAGTCGACGAACGGCGCGCTCGGCCTCCTCATCGCCCATCGATGCCAGCAGGTGAGCGTGGGCTCGCAACAAGGCGGGATCGTCGGGAGTCAATTTCATCCGAGCCTCCATCCAATGTCGAAGCAAAGCGTCGTCGCCGCGCAAGCGAGCGATGTGTTCGAGGCCCTCAAGCACGCTGGCATGGCCCGGTGACAACTGGTAGGCCACGCCGAGGGCCCCTTCGGCCCAATCGTAGAGTTGGAGGTGGGCGGCTGCCAAACCCAGTCGGTGAGCGGTGTCGGCATCCACGTGGAGGGACGCCATCGTCAGTTGTTGACGATCAAACACCGCCAAGAGGCGTCGAAGCAAGCCAGCATGATTGACCGTAAGGCCAGCAGCTGAACCACTCTCAACGGATTGATGTTGAACGACCGACCGCAGAACCGTGCATGCTTCCTGCATATCCAGGGCCGAGGCGTCTTGTTCTTCATGGGAGAGCAAGAACTGGTGAACGGTGAGTGATGCATCGATGTCCGGATGAATGGTTCGCAACGCATTCAGGGTTGACTGAAGGGTGCGAACATCGGACAGCACGCCCTCGGTGGCCACGTTGAGATGATGGAAATGCGTTGACTGGGATTCCCTGAGGAGCGTTTGCATGTCCAGCAAGCGGGTCATCTTCTGATGGCCTCGATAAACGGCATACCCGAACGCTCCTGCTGCACCAGCGGAAACCAAACCAAGACCAATGGCGAACAGACTCATTGCACCCCAGCGGTCCACCGCGCCTTTATGGTCTGCGGAAGATTTGGAGGCCGAGAAGGGCGTTTAGGACCTCCCTGAACGGTGCCGAACGATGCCATGCCCGCCAAAGACCGCCCTGAGAAGTCGCTTTGAACCGCTCATATTGAAAGCCCCCCATGGTCCGTAGGGAATCGAGCGGTCATGAACGAGGCAACACCGAACAACGAGGAAGTTGATGCCCGTCTGGCATCGCTGGCTCAATTCGGATTCCCCAAGAACGCCATGGAAGAATTTCTCGCCGAACATGAAGGCGGTACCGGGGAGCGGCTCGAATGGCTCGAACAGCGGCGTCAAACGGCCACCTTACTGGATGAACGGTTTCGGAAACTTGAGTCAAGTGGTCGCATCGACGATGGCTTGCGTGAGATTCACGCCAAACTCAACGACCCGTTCGAAATCGAAGAAGCCGTTCTCGAATTTGAGCGCCACGTGCGGAATTTGGTATCGTGGGAGCCTCACTTAAACCGAAACAAGGCGGTGTGGTTTCAATCTGGAAGTGGCGACGATTGGGAGGATCTTTTCAGCCGATTGATGCGACTCGATGCGTCAAGCCAGCCTGCCGTGGTACCGCTTCACCGTCTGTTTGACGCCCCGGAGCGATTGGACGAAATCGTCCGACACCTCGCCACCATCGAAGCAGATGAAGACCGGCAGCGCGAACTTGTACGGGCCGGTGCAATGCGGCTCAAAGGTCACGGCTACGCCGTGCCCGACTTGGGGACTTTTTCCTTGCTCGAGGGACTTCAACGTCTCGAACAGTGGCAGGCATTTCACGCCACCAAAGAGGGGGTTCGGCTTTCTGCAATCCAATTGATACAACCCTTTGATGCCGACTTGGCCACGGAATTTGAGCAGCGATGTCACGCCATCCAGGGCGTTGAAGAAGTGGCTGCAGTCAACGACTTGGCCGAGGAAATTCAAGCACTGGCGCAGACCTTGGAGCAGCGACGCCAAACGCTGTCCGATGCCATCCAAACCTGGAGAGGGTTGGGCATTGTTTTCCCCCATGAAGGAGATTTGCACCCCAAGGACTTGATGGCCTGGGAGGCCAATCACGATACCGTTGCTGCTTCGGTTGACCGCCACCTCGCCCTCGTTGAACGCTGGAAGCGTTTCGCCCGATGTTGGCCGGCACAAGTCGCTGCCTCGGAGAACCTTCTCGGGCATCTTGACCGAACGGAAGAACTCCAAGACATCGTGGATGAAATGGATGCCATGTGGAAACAGCTCGAGCTCGACGGTTTGGAATTGTTGGAATCGTACGAGCACAACGGCTTGGAGGTAGGGGCTTGGCGACAACGGGTCTTTGACGACCCGATGAACGCCATGGAACGGATGACCGTTGAACGAGAACGATGGGATCGTCGCGTTGAGTTGATGAACAGGCTCCAGGCCCTTGACACCTCGTTTTCAGGAGATGAAGACGTCACGTTGCGGATTCAGCTCCTTGCCAACGAAGACGTTGGGGGAGACATCCTCGACGAGATGGCATCGTTTGTGGAACGGGCGCAACGCCGAAACGAGCGCCATCGCGTCATGCTCAACGAAGAATTGGCAAGCTTACGCCGTGAAGGTAGGCTGGAACGAGAGGTTCAGACCCAACACATGAACCTCCGAGACCTCGAAGGGCACGTCGCTGACCTTACGCGTACCAATGGCGCAGCCGATGCTTCAACGCACAGCGAAGCGATGGTGGAGCGCATGCGAGACTCCATCGTGCAAGAAATTGAATCGCTTCACCTGCAGGGTTGGCACGTTGACGAATGGCGTACAGCGGTTGACGACCAATTGTTGCGGGTTGCCAAAGAGTTGAGCGAGGCGCGTCCGCATCTGCTGCGCCACGATGTGCTTCGCCGGCGTCTTGCCGCTCTCCCGTGGAACCGTGATGTGGCGCTGGCGCTGACCGTGGAGGCGATGTGCAGGCAGCCTCATCGTTTGGGCTACCTCAATCATCAGGTTCCAATCTACACCTCCAGGTTGTCCTCTCGGCCCGTGGAAGATGAAAACTACACGCTCAGCCTTTGGATGCCAGTGGAGAAACACCCAACGCTGGTACCGGTTCCTGAAGATCACGAGCGAAAGGTGCTTCAACCTGCGACAACGCTTGACGATGCTCACGAGGCGATGCTCGAGGCCATGGATAACAGTGCAACGGACGGGCCCGAAGCGTTGGATTCCCCGGTCGACCAGCAGGCGATGGACGTCGAGAATCGTTCTTCCATCAAAACGAAGGAATCCCTCGTCAAGATCGCCGAGCAGGCATCGCATCAACCGGCGGTCAACACAACCCCCGAAGTGCATTCAATCCCCAACGACGCAACCGAAGAAAATGCGGCCGATCCCCGTACACCAACGCCGACGGAGGAGCAGCGTACGCCCTCTTCAACCGCATCGAAGGTTGATGTCGTTCCGACTTCAACGCCTACACAGGTAACAATCATTCCCCCTCAACGGTCAGAGCCCACGGTTTCCACCCCCGGGAAAGGAACGGCTCAAACACTTACCGCTCTGATGGAGTTGGTGGCGCTGTTGGGATTACCTGAGGTGGCGATGGCGATCGAACAGCATGGGCTGGAAGCCATGCCCGATCTCCGGCGCCGCCTGGCAGCTGAAGTGAACGTTGCGCCCAGGGACGTCCGTATCGGTCGCCTTCTTCGTTTGACGCTTCGATTGTTGCCCAAAGGCGATGAAGACGACGCGTTGCGTGCAGGGATGTTGAACACGCTGTGTGAATTGGTAGCGCCCCTCAAACGATGGATGCGTCGACGCTTGGAAGCTCGACATTCAGGGGCAGGCGGCGAATTCCTTGCCGACGCCAAAGCGCTGGGTGCAGCTCTGGACCGGATTCCCGGCCTCGGGCATCACTTGCCGCTGGAACTTGACGACTGGCCCCTCCCATCGGACATTGACCTGTTAAGCGAAGAGGTTGCAAAGCTCGCACGAAGTGTCCACCTGCCGTCAGCCGGTGGCGTGAAAGCCTGATCAGCTCAATTCGTCCCACAGCGCATCTTCGTCCACGGTTGTCTGAGCAGGGGGCGGGGGCAGCGGTGCTGGAGGGAGCGGTGCTGGCGGCAGAACGACGGGAGCGATGGGCGGGGGCAACGGCGCTGCAGGGAGAGCGGGGGGCGGTGGTGCAGCGACCGCTTTCGGCAGCGTTGCGGGACCCGGAGGTGGCGGCAGCGGTGGCATGTCGGCAGCCACGGATGTCGACGTCGGTGGTCCGCTGATCGCAGGTCCAGCAGGAAGTGCTGAAGGTTGCGATGACGAGGAGTTCACCACGTTCATCGGGACAAGAGAGGGTTCGTCTGCAGCAGCATCGGGAAGGGCCGCTGGCATCGGAAGCTGGGGCGCGGATGCCAGCGAAGGTGCGGGTTGAGCAGGTGCTCCCATCGCCTTGATCACGGCATCGATGTGTTGCGTATCGAGTGAAGCGGTGCGCAAAAACTCAACGAACGCAGGCCCCAACAGCGCCGTGCTGTTGTGGATCAGATAGGGTTCCTGTCGCCATCCTGAAAGGTAGAAATCGTGACGTCCCCCGTGGTCGGAGAAGGAGATGCGATGAAGGTCAAGTTGAGCCATCAAGAGCCCAGCGATGCCCGTGAGCACAAAGGCGCCTCCCCCGAGGACCAAGAGACCCTGAACGAACCCTGTGGCCATAACAAGGCCGAAACCGATGGCACCCCACCAAACCCCACGCAGCTTTTGGAACAAATCCAAGTGGGTGTGTGAATATCCCGAAATGTGTTCTTTGACCAGCGCCATGCGCACGTTGAGCCGACGAACCCCGTCGGGGTCGTAACGCGCTTCCACGATTCGCATGAGTTGGTCGTCCATGATCAGCGACGTTGACTCCAAGCCGCTACGGTGTTGACTGAGCGGGAATTCAACAACGTCTTCACCCTGCAGGGCAAGGATCGGTGCAGCGCGAATCGGGAGGGTCCACGGTTCGTCTGCTGCAGGTTCGGGAAGCGTGGCATCGGACGCGTCGTCCTCGCTTTCATCACGTGCGTCGTCCGTCGAAGTTGCTTCGGACGTGGTTTCTTCCGCTTCACTTGTCTCAACGCCCGTCGTTTGGTCGGCGTCGTCGTCGGCGTCGCTTCCTTGCTCCGCTTGAGAGGAAAGAGGTGCAGGTGTCTCGTCACCTGAGGGCGTTGCTTCGTCGCTCGATGGTGAATCGTCCCAATCGCTGGCCGGCCACGCCTCGGATTGCTCCTCGTCCATGAGGGGCGCTTCCCCTCACAACCACATTAAGTGAACCGTGAGGGTTCAACGGTGGACTTCGGCAAACCAAACGGTCAAGTCCTCCGAGGCCTCGAAGCCCTTGCCTTCCTTGGTACCGATCAGGGTGTTGGCCGATGACTGGTTGACGTAATTGAGGACTTTTTCGGTGACGGAGCCGTTGATGAGAACGGCCTCGGCTTCTTCCGCTTCGCTGAGAGCTGCCTCCAATTTGGAAGGACCGATCTCGTCGGAAAAGGTTCCATCAGCGAACCGAATAACGGCCTTGTTCTTGCCCATCTCGTCGACCTTGTCGAAAAGTTCCTGAATGTCAGCAGGAGCGGTTTCCTTCTCGTAGGCTTCGTCCATCCCCTTGTCCCAATCTTTGTCGCCACCGTACTTTTCGTCGTCTTCAGCGATCTTTTTGTCGAGTTGGTGCTTGAACTTGGCTGCTTCGACCTTTTTCTGCAAGCACATGGTGACGGTCTTCTGGGGAAGCAATTCCCACTCTTGACCGACGGGTGCCTGAGCAACGTGGTCAACCTTCATCATGTCGTACAACTGCATGAACAACATCTCTCCACCACGGTCGCCGTCAATGGCAACCGTGACGCTTTCCTTGCCGTTAGCAAGGTCGATGAGTTCCTGCTTGATGTTGCCGGAGCCGTCGGCGCTGATGGCGTTCTTGACACCGCAGTTGAGCAGGTTTCGGACGTCGTTTCGACCTTCAACGATGATGAGTGAAGACGAAGATTCGACGTTGGGGCCACAGGTGAGGCCGTGGAAGGACTTGGCCGTCCCGACGGTCAGCACCGAGCGAACTTCTTCGATGACGGTCTTGGATGCCGCCTCACCGGAATTGACCATGGTGAGGAGCAGTTCCTTGGCACGGTCCACCACGGCGGTGCGCTTGGTTGCGCGAATGTCGCTGATCTGAAGCACCTTGATGATGGCGTTGCAGGGGCCAATGCGGTCGATGGTTTCAAGCGAGCTGGCGATGATGGCCGTCTCAACGTTGTCCATGCTGCTGGGGATGATGATCGTCCCGTGCACTTTGCCGTTCTTGGTGTCCATTTCAACGTCGACGTGGCCGACGCGTGCGGTTCGTTGCAGCTTTCGCAGTTCGAGTTCATCGCCAAGAAGGCCTTCGGTTTGGCCCATGATGGCCCCGATGATGTCCTTTCGCTGGACGGTTCCGTTCACTTTGATATCGGCCCGAATTTCGTATTTCATGGCCTTGCCTTTGCCACCGCCTCCGCGGTTTGAGTTGCCGCCTCCGCGGTTTGAGTTGTTTCTTCCCATGTGGTTTCTCTCCTTGTTTGCACACAACCACGATCGGGGGGCTGGCAAAGGTTGCCAGCGTCCGAGGCTACTCCCCGATAATCGGGAAGGAGTGAATGTGAACGATTGGTCCCAACGGCCGAGGCCTTTTGAATCCTGTGCAGAAAAACAGAGTGGTTTTGAGCGTTTTCAAGGAGGTCGGTTTCTTCAAAAGGTCGGAGCGCGTCGGTTGATTGTGTCGTCGCAACCACTGGGAGCCCTGGACGTGTTTCGTTCAACGGTCGAAGTGATGTTGACCGACGGCGTCTTGACCCGGGAAGAGAAGCGCCTCATCATCAAACTCGCAAGCGCACTCAAGCTCAAGCCCGATGAGCCCGCCTACATCTACCGCTGCATCCAATCCGGTGAGGCCTCCAACAGCGGCGATCCCGTTTCAAACGAGGACATGCGCAGCATCTACACCAAGGTGTTCGAGGTGGCCATCGTCAACGCCTCGCTTTCTCGCGATGAATTTCGGGTCCTTGCCAACCTTCGCGATCAGTTCAACATCGAAGACCAACTTCACGAAGAAATTGAACATGAACTGCGTGAAACGATGAAGGAGAAATACGGCGACAAAGCCATGATTGACACCTTGATGGACACCCTGAAGGATTCTGTTGGCCTGGTCGGTGATTTGTTTGACACCTTCCGCAAGAAAAGCCCCGAAGGTGACGAGCGGTGAACCCGTTCCTCGATGACTGGCTTGAAGGGCAATCGATCAAGGTCCTCAAATCAAAGCGTGCGTGCCTTCGTTTTCTGCGGGCGGCCTACAGCCGATGTGTGAGTGATTTTGCAAACAAGGTGCGAACCGACGTTACCATGGCAGACGGTGGATTTCGCTTTCATGTCGGCACGCCGCTACCCGACCTGCGCCAGATCGCCTCATGGATGATCACCCACGCACCCAAGCAACGGGTTCTCGCCCGAACCATCCCTGCGCTGTGGAAACGACACGGTCGAGAGGACGTGAGCATTGCAGGCATGCTCTTGGCTAACCTTGGACCGGAAGTCCTCGGCCAAGACCCTTGGATGGCGTTTATCCACTTGCTTCAACGAAAAGAGCCGCTCTTGGTGGTGCTTGAAGTTGCGGAGGAACTCGTGAGAGCGGGGCATGCTGTTCCGGACGACGCATGGCTGTCGGCTGCAGCCGAGCAAAGCAACCACTGGCACCAATATTGCGTGCTCTTCTTGTCCTTGCGTCAAGACATCGGGTCTTGTCGACCGCTGGTCGAGCGTGCTCCGAAGGGCGGAGAAACGTTTGAGCGAATTCGCCAGCGGTTGCTTGAATCGGAGAGTTGAAGGAGCCGGCCCGTCATCTCAAGCCATGGTGGAACGCCTCCTTCCGGCCGAAGACCCCGTCCTTGAGAACGTGTTGAAATGGACCGTTGACCGCGATGCAAAAGACGTGCGTCGCTTGCTTGAGTGGCTTCCCGAGGCACGTTCCAGCCGAGAACGAAAAGCCCTTCTTCAACGTGTACGCGGGTTGTTGACCGAACTGGAAGCAGCCCTTGACGAACTTGACAACATGCACTGAGGAATGCAGCCATGACCGTTGCTGTCGTCCTTGCCGGTGGAGAAAGTCGTCGCATGGGTGAAGACAAAGCCGCCATGTTTGGCGGCGTAGGACGACTGCAAGCTTGCCTCGCACAGACCTCCGTCTCGAAGACCATCGTGCTGTGCGGCAAACCGCACCGGCAGTCCCTCTTCAGCGGCGAGGTTTGGCACGATCCGCCCCACCTTGAGGGGCTTCACCGCATCGTGCCGTGGGTGCTCGACGCCCTCGATGACGACGTGGTGTTGATTCCGTGCGATGGGTTTCTCCTCACCGCGCAAGCCGTTGATGACCTGATGCTCGCTGCGCCCGAGGGAGGTGTGCCGGTGGATGAAGCGGGCCAGCGGCAACCGCTCTTCGCCTACCTCCCGAAAGGTGTGAACCTCGACCGAAGTGCACACCGAGTTGAAGCCTTGCTCGCCGGCGTACCGACGGTGGAATTGAACGCCCATCGTGCTGCGTTCTCAAATTTCAACAAACCCGAAGACCTTGCCCGTCATGAACTTCAACACCGTTCTTCTTGAGGTGCACTCGACCTTCTGCGATCAGCGTGAGCACCTCGGGGTACAACCGGTGTTCTTCCACTTTGACCCGGGCGCTCAGCAAGGCCTCGTCGTCGTCGGGGAACACGGGCGCCGTTCGCTGTGCGATGACAGCCCCGGTGTCCATGCCCTCGTCAACCAGATGAACCGTGCAACCGGTCAACGTCGTCCCGGATGCCAGCACGTCTCGATGAGCGTGAGCACCGGGAAAATGAGGCAGCAGGGAGGGGTGGATGTTGATGACACGGCCGCCCCAAGCCGAGAGGAAATGCGGCGACAGCAACCGCATGTAGCCGGCGAGAACGATCAGTTCCACATCGTGGTTCTCCAGTCGGTGAAGGATATCGGTCTCGTGCTCCTCCCTTGACAGTCGTCGCTCATCCTTCACCTGTTCAACCACTTCCACCGGCAGGCCGAGTCGCCTTGCGCGAGCGACGCCTTCGACGTCGGCCCGGTTGGACACGACGACCACGGTTTGGTGAAGCAGGTCGTGCGTTCGTTGGGCAGCCACCAACGCCTCCATCCCGCTTCCCGAGCCGGAAAGAAAGACGGCACAACGAAGCGGTGCATCGGCAGAAGCAATGCGCCCCCCGATGCTGGTTGAACTCATGATTCGCCCAAGAAGCGCCATGTATCAACCCTTCCGATTCTTGAGGAAGAGGTTTTACCGAAGCACCTCCCATCAATGCACGAGGACCAATGTCACAGCATGCAGTGTCCTCTTCATTCACACGAAAAGAGGCCTCGCTGGCCTTGGCCCAAACGTACGCTGCACTGTCGGATGACGAAGTCGTCAGTCAAGTGATGTCCAACCACAAACCGAGCGCAAACCCCGTTGTGAGGTTGGTTTGGATTGTCTTGGGAAGTACCTTCGTGGTGTTTGCAGCCATTGGGGTTCTCATCCCCGGCTGGCCGACCACTTCGTGGTTGGTGGCGGCGGCGTATTGCTACGGTCGCTCATCGCAGCGGCTGTTTCGCTGGCTACTCACCAATCGCATCTTTGGTTCGATGTTGTTGAACTACTACCGCTCGGGAAGAGCGCTGCCCTTCCATTCAAAAATCACCATTTGCGGGTTGATCGCCATCGTTTCCGCGGCTTCGATGTGGTACATCACCGTCTTGGGTGACCCGGGGTTTGGACAGACCACGATTGCCATCGTCGCTGTGATCGGTGTTTGGTGGGTCGGGTGGCGGGTGCCTAGCGTCTGAATGTGAACGGGGTGTTCATCAGCGCTCAAGCCGTTGTTCAACCGATGTCACCGTTCAGGAAGCAGTGGCAGAATAGCTTAGTGACGGAAGAGGCGGTGGCCGGTGAACAGCATGGCCATGCCGCGCGCATCGGCCTCATCAATGACCTCTTGGTCGCGGATGGAACCGCCCGGCTGTACGATGGCGGACGCCCCAGCATCCGCTGCCTGCTCGAGACCGTCCTTGAACGGGAAAAAGGCGTCCGATGCCATCACGCAATTTTTGGCGCGCTCACCTGCTCGTCGTGCGGCGATTTTCACGGCTTCGACGCGACTGGTTTGACCCGGCCCGATGCCCACCGTCGCCGTGCCTTGAACCATGACAATGGCGTTTGACTTGACCTGCTCGCACACCCTGACGGCGAACTTCATGCTGTCAACTTGCTCGGGTGTTGGCTCGACCTTGGTCACCGTGGTGGCTTTGCTCCAGTCGATGATGGGGGGTTCTTCGGTTTGCACGAGGACGCCCCCTTCGATGGGTTTGCGAACGAGTTGCCGTTTAAGCGGTTCAAGACGGTCCCCCGGCGAGTCGATGGTGAGCAATCTGCGGTTTTTCTTCACCATGAGGGTCTGCTTTGCTTCATCGGTGTATCCCGGCGCCATCATGACCTCAACAAACAGGTCGCCCACCGCCTTGGCTGTTGCTTCCTCAACGATTTCGTTGAAGCAAATGATGGAACCAAAGGCGGATTCGGGGTCGCTCGCCAGCGCCATTTCAAACGCTTCAAGCTGCGTTGCCCCCAACGCTGCGCCGCAAGGGTTGTTGTGCTTCACGATGACGCAAGCATGCGGCGTTGAAGGCCATTCATCCGTGGACAGGGAACGGCAGAGACGGAGCGTTGCATCGGCGTCGCTGTAGTTGTTGTACGACATGGCTTTGCCGCCTTCAACGCGAGCGGTGACGAGGGTGTTGTGGCCCTGCGGAGCGTCGTGGTCAACGTACAGGGCAGCAGCCTGATGCCCGTTCTCGCCGTATCGAAGGCTGTCGACGAGGTGACTTGCCTCCAACACACTGCGGGGGAGTCGATCTCGCTGCTCTTCCATCGAGACGCCCTGGGTCGGATCGCCCACCACGCGCCGATGCAGTTCCTGAGCGATGGCCACGTCGTAAGCCGCCGTGTGTTCGAAGGCTTCAAGCGCCAAGGATTGACGAAGGTCCATGCCAACCAAAGCCGGCTCGTCAACGGACTGAAGCGCTTCAATCACATCACCATAGCGGGCAGGGTTGGTGGCGATCAGAACGTGTCGGTGATTCTTGGCCGAGGCCCGGACCATGGTCGGTCCGCCGATGTCAATCATTTCCAACAGGGCGTCATCGCTCAGCGGAGGAACAGTAGCAGCGGCATCCCCGAACGGATAGAGGTTGCAGGCCACCACGCGAATGGGTGCGTATCCGAGACGTTGGAGTTCCTCGTCATCGGCCTTCTGATGAAGACGTGCAAGAAGCGGGCCGTGGATGGCTGGATGAAGGGATTTGACACGACCATCGAAAATCTCAGGGTGCTGTGTGACGTCAGAAACGAGGGTGACGGGGAGGCCTGCTTCCTTGAGCGTTCGAGCCGTGCCTCCCGTCGAAAGAAGTTCAAAACCAAGCGCGTCCAACGCTGTTGCGAACGGTACGATACCGGTTTTGTCGTACACGCTGAGGAGTGCCCGGGGCGGCGAAGAAACGGTGGACATGGACTGAACCCGTTATCGCAGTTGCCCCGTCCGATGCACTTGAACATAGCGCCAAGGGGGCGTTGACCGATGACTCAGTCGCCTCGAGCAGAAATGACTTGGTCCACTCTCAGCAAACCGCACGCCGTCTCGGTGGCGGCCTCAAGCGCGTGGTGAAGGGTGTCGGCGGGCAACCACGTTGATTCGATGGACGAAACCTCTCCGTTGACGTCGATGCCGGCCGTGTGTTGCCCTGTTCGGTGGGCCGCCCGCAAGGCCAACAACGTGTCCAAGCGGTCAACACCTGCGTTCTGAGCCAGCGTGGACGGAATGTTTTCCAGTGCTCTGGCAAAGGCTTCCATGGCCAAGCGTTCCCGTCCTGACTGCGCCTCCGCTGCCTCCTTCACGACGAGCGAAGCCCCCATGTGGAAACTTCCTCCTCCACGAACAACGGCGTTCGATTTCATGGCGAGCGATGTGGATCGAAGGGCATCGTACAGCCCACGAATCGCCTCTTCAACCGCAGCACCGTCGCCACCGCCCACGTCAAGGGTGACCAGCCCGGCCTGCTCGCCAAACCGAAGGCACAAACGTTCACGACGCCCGTCAAGGCCTTCGCCTGTTTCAATCTCAAGGCTGGAGAAGGCGCCCAGCATTGAGGCGTCAGCATCGTCCAAATGATCGCACATCGTTGCACCTGAAGCGCGAGCAAGGTCTTCGATGCCGGAGCGTTCCAGACCCCCGAGGACGAAACATCCCGCGTCGGTGAGGGCGTGAAAGATGCTGGGTTCGATGGTCTCAGCGCTGAAAATAGCGGTCGCACCGGTGGCGAGCACGGCCTCAATTTTCCCCTTCAGCAGTGCCTCGTTGGCTTCAATGAACGCCATCCATTGTTCTGCTCGTTCCACCTCAATTTCGGTTTCTCGAACCGTCTCTTCAATGTCGAGCGGGCACGTGAGTGCTAGAACGGTGCCGGCCTCAAGCCTGCGGGGAAGACGATCGAGCGTCAGGGCTGCATCGAGCACCAACCCGTCGACCAGTCGTGTATCGTGGAGGTTGCCTTGGGTTCGTTTGGCCATGCGGACGTCCTCGTGGTCAACCCCCTCGCTCGAGGTGACGGTTTGGAGTGCCTCAACGACCAGGGTTGCGAGGGCATCGGTGCCCGTGTCCGCTGAGGTCCCGGTCATGGACGTACGGGCCACGGAAAGGAGGCGTTGTTCGTCATCGTCCATGGGTTCTGTTCGATTTTCGAGGTACTCCAGAGCGACATCAAGAGCCAGTTGAAACCCTTGAATGCACACCAGCGGGTGAAGGCCTCGCTCAAGCAAACGACCGGCTTCTCGCATCAACTCGCTGGCAAACAGCAAGCAACCGGTAACGCCGTCCCCGCACGCCTGTTCCTGCGCATCCGCAAGCTGAACGAAGGCTTTGGCTGCGGGATGTTTGACCAACAGTTCAGCGACGATTTTGGCGCCGTCGTTGGTCACAGCCGTTTCGCCGTTGGTCTTGTACAGCATCTTGTCGAGGCCTTGGGGGCCGAACGTGCCTTGCATCAAGTCACCAAACGCCACGGCAGCCGTGACGAGTTTCTGCGTGACGCCCACGCCGCTCGTTACCGTGGTCGTGGGCCGAACGATGGCGACAGGGGCTCGCCCGCTGCCGTCGTTACCGTTCGCCATGATGCGAGAGGCGGGGCCTCTTGTTTTTCAACCCTCTTTGAGAAGAAATCACTTCTTCTTGGTCGTGGATTTCTTCGCCGCCGGCTTCTTGGCGTGCTTGCCCAACTTGTGCTCCTTCTGAGCCTCGTTGTTGGACCAGTGGTAGGCCATCTTGAGCAGGTTGAGGTAGTGCTCGTTGCCGTCCTTGCGCATCTTGTCGTGAAGGACTTCGTTGGTCATGAACACGTCGCCCCAGAGTTGGGCAGCCGTACCCTTGTCACCCTTGGGCATGTCAAACACTTCCTTGGTGGTGGGCTCGAGGTAGGAGCGCCACACACGGGCTGGGTTCACGGCCATGGTGACTTCCACCACGATCTCGTTCTCGTTGATGCCCGTACCGGTTTGCCAGGTGTCCTCACCCAGATCGGCCAAGAACGGCAGGCACAGGTCTTGGATGGACAGGCTGGTCATGGGGTCGGCAGCGGTGAGCGAAGCATAGGCTTCTCGCATGCGACCACGGTCAGCACCACGGGCTGCGGTTTGGAAGCGCAGCTTGTCGATGGAGGTCGGCACGAGGAAACGCACGTCGGTGTAGTACACGAGCGGGTTGTCGTCGGGGGAGTTGAAGATGTGCTCGAACGGTGCAGGGCCTGAGGACTCACCGAGGATGTCAACAGGGTACACCGTCTTCAGGGCGTTGGTGGCCACGGTCTGGATGATGCGGCGCATCAAGCGCTCGGGAGCAGCCGACACATCGTTGAAGGTGTTGAGGTACTCCTGCATGTTCAAAATGTCATAGCCACGGACGGAAAGGATGGAGTGGACGTTGGGTCCAATCATCTTCTCGCCGTCGACATCGGCCTGGCTGATCCAGCGAGCACCACGAGCGACATCAGAGGCAGCGACCAAATCGGCGTAGGCCTTGAATCGGCGGGTGACACGGTTCATGAAGTCGGCCTGGTCGAGCTTGGTGAAGACCGTTGCATCGTAGTTCGACTTGAGGGCGTGGTCGGCCACCTGGCTGGCGTTGGCGCAGGTCAAGAGGTTGCCTTGGTCCGAGGGGTACATGATCAGGCGACGGCGCTTGGCAGCACCGCCAAGGGTCCCGATCTGCGGGTCGGTCAAGACGTAGCCGAGGGTCGCACAAACTTCGAACAGACGGCTGTACTTGTCCTCGTCGCTGGAGTTGCCGATCCACTCGTCAAGACCGGGCTCGATGCAGTGGAATTCCAAGGGGACCATTTCCGAACCGGCACCGAAGGCCTGTCGGACGGTTGAGGATTGCATCATGCCCATCATGGTGTAGAGCGAGGTCTTACCGGTCGTCATGAAGACGTCGGAAATCCCTTCCTCGCCGAAGGACGAGCTTCGGTCGGGGAGGTTCACGAGGAGGTTGAAGGCCGTGGCCGTTTCTCGGTTGCCGTTGACGGCGGGCCAAATCCAGGTGTTCGGCCGGGTCATCAAGTAGCCAGAGGCGTCCTTACCGAAACCGGCTGGCGAGTAGCGAGTCCATCCCAATCGATTGTTGAAGGACACGTTACGGTGCATCAGCGAAGGGTAGTAGACACGGTCGAGTGGGTCGGAGTCGGGAACGACACCGCGGTGGCCAAGACCCCACAGAATGACTTCCCATTCGGGGAATTCCTTCCCTTCCGTCCCGAGGAACAGGTGGTCGTCGTTGCGGGTGTCGCCCTCGAGGATGGCCCCGCCCATGCGCTCTTCGTCACCGGTTGAACAGAAGAAGAACGTCTGCGTGGTGAACAATTGCTTGGGCGTCCACATGTTGGCGTTGATGATGGTCTTCTGCTTCAGATAGTCAGCGAGGTTCGTGATCCTTCGCTCGTACTTGAAGCGGTCCGAGTCAATCCAAGAGGACCCCAGCACCAGGTTGGTGTTGAGGAGTTTGGCGCTCGCCGGCCCGATGTAGCGGGTCCGGGCGTCGGCCTTGGAGTGGTCCGAGGCTGGAATCTCCTCCCACGGCCCCTTGCGAGGAATGTAGGTCATGAAGGTCTCGGAATCGAACTTGTCGTCCTGTGCCCGTGTGACCACGGCTTCCACTTCGTCCATCAACTTGACATAGGTCTCGTTGGGCAAAATGCGATTTGTTTCCTTGAATGATTTGTCTGATACGCTGCGATGTTCCCACATTTTTCTTCACCTCAAAATTTCTTCTTTTCTTCGGGAGGAGCTTCTTCCTCCTCTTCCTCATCCTCGGATTCTTCCTCTTCGGCGTCCTCCTCGGTGGATTCGTCGTCGTCATCGTCGTCGTCATCATCGTCGTCGTCGTCGTCGTCGTCGTCGTCATCGTCGTCGTCGTCATCGTCATCGTCGTCGTCGTCGTCGTCGTCGTCGTCGTCGT
>CAXGZM010000021.1:0-17415 GCA_964014165.1 uncultured euryarchaeote
TGAAAGCCCAATTGAAATCGACGACGCTGGCTGATCTGCATCTACAAGTTAGGATCGGCGGCGACGCCGCCCTGATAAAAGGCCTCATCAAACATCAACTCGAATGCAATGCTATCGACCGAGAATTCATCGATGCCAAATCAGAGGGCTACGACGCCATGGTCGAACGGGCACAGGAAACAACATGGGATCAAATCGTCAACGATTCGGGAATAACCAGAGAGGAGATTCAGAAAGCAGGTGACATCCTCGCTCGTTCAAAGGCGACCATCGCTTGTTGGGCCATGGGACTGACGCAGCACCGTAACGGTGTCGCAGTCATTCAAGAAGTCGTGAACCTGCTGCTCATGAACGGACACATCGGACGCCGAGGTGCAGGGCTCTGTCCTGTGCGCGGCCATTCCAACGTACAAGGCGATCGCACGGTGGGCATTTGGGAGGCGCCCACGACCGCCTTTTTGGACCGTATGGAAGAGGGTCTGGGATTCCAACTGCCGCGCCACCACGGTTACGATGTGGTCCACACCATTCAGGCCATGATGGATGAATCCGTGGACGTGTTTGTTTGCATGGGAGGGAATTTCCTTTCAGCCACACCGGATACCGACCTGACCGCGAGAGCCCTGAACAACGTGGATTTGACCGTACAAATTTCCACGAAGTTGAATCGCTCTCACCTCGTCACGGGAAAAAACGCACTGATCTTACCGTGTTTGGGCCGTACTGAAGTGGACGTTCAACAATCGGGCGAACAATTTGTGACGGTTGAGAATTCGATGGGTGTTGTGCACCGGTCAACCGGTGGATTGACGCCTGCGTCGCCGGACCTGCGCAGCGAGCCATCCATTGTGGCATCACTTGCTGAAGCGACTTTGAGTTCAACGGACATTGACTGGTCCGGACTGGCTGATGATTATGACCGAATACGGGATTTGATGGAGCGTTCGTTGGATGGATTTGATGATTACAACACTCGCGTACGCCAATCGAACGGTTTCTCCCTCCCCAATCCCCCCCGGGATGAGCAAGCCTTTGACACGCCGAGTGGAAAAGCCGTCTTTACGGTGCACGATTTGCCCGACGTTCAGGTGCCTCAGGACCACTATGTCCTCATGACGCTGCGCAGCCACGACCAATACAACACCACCATTTACGGGCTTCACGATCGATACCGCGGCGTTCATGGCCGCCGTCGTGTTCTTTTCATGAACGCCAACGACATGGTGAAACGCGGATGGAAATCTCGGCAAATTGTTTCCATTACCAGCCACTTCAACGCCGAGACGCGTCATGCAGACGATTGGATGTTGGTACCCTACGACATACCTGAAGGCAATCTTGCTGCCTATTTCCCCGAGGCGAACTGCCTCGTTCCCTTGCATTCGACAGCCGATGTATCGAACACGCCCACGTCCAAATGGATTGTTTGTACCCTCTCAGCCGATGGCTCGCCTCTCGCGGAGGAAGAGTGATGGCCTCGCGAAGCTACGTGCAACTGGTTCGTGAGAATCGTGAGTTTCGACAACTGTGGATCGCCGCTGTCATCTCCATGCTTGGTGAGTGGTTCAACACCATCGCGCTCTTTTTCCTCATTCTCGAATACACGGGGAGTGAATTCCTCCTCGGCATGCTGTTCACGGTTCGAATGGCTGGATTCGCCATATTGCAGCCGTTTATTGGGCTGCTCGCCGACCGGTACAACAGAAAGATGCTCATGGTGGTCTCAAATCTACTGCAAGCGGGTTTCGCTTTGTGCTTCTTGCTGGTGAATGACTCGAGTGACATTGTCTGGATGATCGGACTTTCCGGTTTGATGATGGTCCTGCACGGCGTGTACATGACGGCCGAACGGGCAGCCTTGCCCAACCTGGTGTCCGAAGAAGACTTAGCGACCGCCAACGCCCTTGATGCCGCATCGTGGTCTACCGCATTGTGCCTTGGCGCCATGCTGGGAGGCATCGTCGTATCCATTTGGGGAACCGAGGCTGCGTTCATCGTTGATTCCATCACGTTCTTGATCGGTACACTCTTTTTGGTGAACTTGACCATACCGCAAACCATCGATGATTCCATGCGCGGACCCTTGATTTCTGGCGGTATCAAGAACATCCGTTCAGGATGGAGACGCATTCGAAGCCAACCAGCTTTGTTCCGAATTGTGTTCGCAAAAGCGTCTTGGAACATCGCAGGTGGCGGCCTTGCAGGCGTGTACTTGGTGCTCATGGGAGCGGACGTCCAAGGTTTTGGCGCCGCATTTGGATTTGGACTGTTCTTTTTCGCCCGGGGTGTGGGTACCGGTCTTGGCCCTATCCTTGCGAGGGCTTTTTTGAAAAACGAAGAAGCATGGCCCTCCCTCGTTGGCTACTTGATTGTGATTTCCGGACTTGTTTACTTCATGGTCGGCGTCAGTGTGTCCTATGCGCTGTGGATCACCGTACTGTTGGTCATCCTTGCTCACAGCGCCAGCGGGGCAAATTGGGTCTTGTCAACGGTCATGATGCAGCAGTGGGTCGAGGATGAGGTCCGGGGCCGGGTCTTTTCTACCGACATGCTCATCCTGTCGGTCGCCTTTTCCACCTCCACAAGCGTGGCTGGGTACCTCATGGAGAACACCAATCTTGGCATTCAAAACGGCATCATGGTGTTTGCCAGTGTGATGGTCCTCTCGGGTCTCGTCTTTTCCATGTGGAGGCCGGAGCCGCCGACGACGAAACTTCACTCCGCCTGAAGACAGCGTTCATGCGTGCAAACGGGCGGCGTGAAATAGAGGCGGTCGGAGGGCTCAAACGTGTCCAGTTGTAACGTTGATGCTGCACCTTCCTCCACGAACACCACCGACGATGTGCTGGCTGGCAGATAATCCTCTCCGGTTGACCTGAGGCTCAAACGGAGCACGTGGCCAGCGGGCACTTCGGCATCCATCGCAAAGAATTCCATTTTTGCATTGATGGATTCAACCACGGGCGTCCATGTTTGGATGTCATCGCCGCCCGCATGATACCTCAAGTCCATGATAGCATGACCCAGGTGGATGCAGTTGCTCTGGTTGTCACAATCCTCCAACAGCGCGTAGAGCTGGCCGCCAAGCGAGGCCGTCGAGACCTCAACGTGGACCCTTGGCATACCAGCGATGTGCAAATCGTCGGTGAGTGGCTCGGATTCCCAGACGGGGCCGGATGATGCATCGGGAAGGACCGTGGTGGTACCGGCGATGTTGGTCATGTTCGTTCCCAACTCATAGATGACTTCGTTGATGTCCACCGGAGGATACCGTTCCTCTATGCGCCAAGAGCCTTGGTTGGATTGGATTTCTATCCATTGTCCGGGTTGCTCACCGATGTCCTTGAGGTAGTAGTCAAACCACTCGAGCATGTCCTGCATCCAGTCAAAACGAATCATCTCGGGAAACGCTTCACCTCCACGGCCGCCCAGGTCGGAACGGTCGTCGAGTTGAACCGGTCGGTCGGGATAGTCGTGATCCCATTGACCAAACAGTCCACGCGCCTCAATGCCTGCATCGATGAGGCGATTGATGGTCGGGACAGCCATGTGTGGATCGACGTTCCAGTCGTGCATGCCCTGAATGAGGTAGACACTTCCTTTGTAATTCTCAAGCACCCGGTCAAGGAAATACCGCTCAGCCCAATAATCGCCTGCGACTTCCGAGCCGAACATGTAAGCACTCACACCGGTGCCCGGGCCGATGATGTAATCGGGACACAGATTCTGATAGTCCTCTTCGTCGCCGTCAATGCCGTACGACCCGTAGACCCCGTTGTGCATGATGGGGGCCCGCGCTTCAGAGGACCCGTTTTTCCACATCAATTCCTTCACGCCGATGAGTCCCGAGATGGGCACGATGGTTTTCAGATAATCGTGCTCTGCACCAAACATCGCTGCCTGCCACGGCGTGCTGCCGTCGTACGATTTACCGATGAGTGCAACAGCGCCGTTCGACCATGATTGTTCTCCGAGCCAGCGCACGGCTGCGTCGTTCCCGAGTTGTTCGGCATTCCCCATCAGATCCATGCAGTGGTTGCTTCGGCCGGTGCCCGAGACCGAAATTTGGGCAAAAGCATAGCCGTGGGGCAAGATTTGATCGATGAACATCTGGCCGAGCCAGCTACCGGGAACTTCAATGGACGGGGTCTCTACACTGGCTTCTTGGAAGTACGGTCCGCTTTCAGCAATCACGGGCACCTTCACGCCATCGGGGACGTCGGGGAGCCAGACGGCGAGGCTGATGAGGCCGTTTGGTGCTGCACCGCCCTCTTCAATCGGCAGCGTGTATTCGACGAAATGATGCGTGGAATTCCATTCATTCTCGGTGGGCAAGACGTCGTACGGTCCAACCTCCAAGGCGACGCCAAAGTCGCCGTCCGTTTCGTACGGTAGTGTGTACCGTTCCCAAACGGGCACGCGGATGCCCTGTTCCACTTCTTCATCAGCAACGAGGTTAACAAATGCATCACCGAACACTGCAGACAAGAAGAGGAACACCAACGAAATGGCAAGCGTGGTGCCGAGAACGATGTTGAATTCTTTCGTGACGGAAGATGTGTTGGATTCAATGAGTTCCGCCTTCAACGGGGCATCTTCGGTCATTGTGCCTCAAATTAGGGTCCAAGTCGCTGTTCTTGAACATACGCCTGCCTCGCTTCCCGAACAAAAAAAGAACAAGCCTCAAAGACATCCAGTCCGGAGTCGTGGCATGGATGATGACGTTGTAGCAATGCGAGCGTCCGTTCTCGAGGGTATTCCCGACGAACTTCCTCCTCATCCAGGCTACGATAAATCCGTAGACCATGCGCCAAATCGACGTCAAATTCTCAGTGCGAAAGACAAGGGTCTTGCCCTTGAAAATGCCCTCCGATACATTCCCCCCGCCCATCACGCCGAAATGGCGGATGAATTCATGGAGGAGCTTGAGACGTACGGTCGAATCCTGATGCGCCGCTACCGTCCAACATCGCATCCAATCAAGGCTTACCCGTTGGATGCATACCCGGCCAAATCTCGACAAGCGGCAGCCATCATGTTGATGATTCACAACAACCTCGATCCAGCAGTCGCACAATTCCCCCACGAGCTGATCACCTACGGCGGAAACGGCTCCGTCTTCCAGAATTGGGCGCAGTACCGGCTGGTGATGAAATATCTCTGCGAAATGACGGAAAACCAAACCCTCGTGATGTATTCGGGGCACCCGCTTGGCCTGTTCCCTTCTCACGAGGAGGCTCCGCGCGTCGTGGTCACCAACGGCATGGTCATCCCGAATCACTCAAGCCAGGATGATTACGAACGCATGAACGCCCTCGGTGTAACGCAATACGGTCAAATGACGGCAGGCTCCTACATGTACATCGGGCCGCAGGGAATTGTTCACGGCACGACCATCACGCTGCTCAACGCTGCTCGCCTCCATCTTGGCCTCAGCGATGAGTCGGACCTGGCGGGCATCACGTTCATCACGAGCGGTCTTGGAGGGATGTCCGGCGCCCAGGCCAAGGCTGCGACCATCGCCGGAGCAGCGTGCATCATCGCAGAAACAAACGCTCATGCAGCCCACAAGCGGCATGAGCAAGGATGGTTGACGACGGTCACGGATTCCATTGATGATGCCATTGACCGGATGGTTACCGCCGCAAAGCGAGGCGAAGCCATCTCAATCGGGCTGGTTGGGAACATCGTCGAATTGTGGGAGCGGTGCGTGGAGCGCAACATTCACGTCGACTTAGGTAGCGACCAAACCAGCCTCCATAATCCCTACCAGGGGGGCTACTTCCCCGCCGATCGGTCCTACGAGGAAAGCGCTGCCATGCTATCGGAAAACCCGCAGCAATTCCGCACCGAAGTACAAGCTACGCTTCGAAGACACGCAGCCGCCATCAACACCATGGCAGAACGGGGCATGTATTTCTGGGATTACGGCAACGCGTTTCTGCTCGAAGCCTCGCGTGTTGGAGCAGAGGTTACCAACGAGGACGGTTCGTTCACGTACCCCTCTTATGTTGAAGACATCATGGGTCCGCTTTGTTTCGATTACGGTTTTGGACCGTACCGATGGGTGTGCACCAGCGGCAAGCCAGAAGATTTGGAGCGAACAGATGCCATCGCAGCCGATGTCCTTCGCCAGATGAGGAAAAACGCACCGGAAGACGTTAGGCAGCAAATCAACGACAATCTCCGCTGGATTGAACAGGCGGGTGCGAACCAGCTCGTTGTTGGGAGTCAGGCTCGAATTCTCTACGCTGATGACATCGGACGCAGGGAAATTGCGCTGGCCATGAACCGCGCAGTGGCATCGGGTGAATTGCAAGGCCCAGTCGTTCTGGGGCGGGACCATCACGATGTATCCGGCACGGACAGCCCCTACCGCGAAACGGCCAACATACGCGATGGTTCGATGTTCACGGCCGACATGGCTGTCCAAAACGCCATCGGAGACGCTTTTCGCGGAGCAACGTGGGTGAGCCTCCACAACGGCGGTGGAGTTGGTTGGGGCGAAGTCATCAACGGTGGATTCGGTATGTTGTTGGACGGTTCCGATGCCGCCGAACAACGACTTCAATCCATGCTCCACTGGGACGTCAACAACGGTGTCGCACGTCGTGCGTGGGCGAGGAACCCTGGTGCAAGGGCTGCCATCAGCCGCGCCATGGAAGCAGAGGAAGGGTTGACGGTAACTCTGCCCCATCTCGTGGACGAGCGTCTTCTTAGTCGGTATCGCGGTGATGCACCATGACGCCGCCTTCCGTCGTTTATGTGGACGGTCGCACCTTAACTGCGCAGGAGGTTGCCATGGTGGCGAAACAAAAGGCAACGGTTGCTGTTTCCGAGGATGCCTGGCCTCAAATTCATGCTGCTCGTCGTGTCGTTGAGCGAATCGTTGAGACCGGCGAGACGGTTTATGGCATCAACACCGGTTTTGGCGCTCTCGTGCACGAGCGGATCTCGTCCGACGATCTTGCACAACTGCAGGTCAACCTGATTCGGTCGCATGCCACGGCCATTGGGGAATTGATGAGCGTGGAAGCGGTTCGAGCCATGATGCTCATTCGTCTCAATTCGCTCTGCAAGGGCCATTCTGGAATACATCCAGATTGCATTCACCAGTTGGTGTTGTACCTCAACAACGGCCTCCACCCTGCTGTCCCTCGTATCGGGAGCCTTGGTGCAAGCGGTGATCTCGCCCCCCTCTCTCATCTTGCCTTGACCCTCATCGGAGAGGGGTATGTGATGGTCGACGGCGAAAGGCGGCCCACGGCAGAGGTCCTGTTTGAACGAGGTTTTGTTCCGATTGAACTCACCGCAAAGGACGGGTTGTCCCTCATCAACGGGACGAGCCAAATGACGGCTTACGCCACGCTCGCTCACCAAAGCCTCTCCAACTTACTTCTCCTTGCGGATGCTGTCTTGGCCATGTCAATGGACGCACGCTCGTGCAGCCTCACACCGTCTCGGCAGGAGGTCCATCGTGCGCGACCGCACCCCGGACAAGGATTGGTGGCCGAACGGTTGCGGACGCTGCTGTCCGGTTCAACCATTCTCGAGGGTCATGCCGAATGCGATCGTGTCCAAGACCCCTACTCGTTTCGCTGCGCCCCCCAAGTTCACGGCGCCGTCTACGAATCCTATCTTCGCCTCGGTGAAATGATACGGACGGAGATGAACAGCGCAACCGACAATCCGTTGATTTTCCCTGAACCCGATCGGCCGGGGTCGCATGAAGTGGTCTCGCAAGGCAATTTCCACGGCGAAATCGTGGCGCTGACGTGCGATGCGATGAGTTTGGCACTGTTTGAACTCGGCTCGATTTCTGAGCGTAGAATGGACCAAATGCTCGACGCATCCCGAAGCCAACTTCCAGCGTTTTTAGCGAAAGATTCTGGATTGGAATCTGGCTTGATGATTGTTCAATACGTTGCGGGTGCTTCACTCTCCGAACTTCACGGCCAAGCATCGCCCCGTTCAGCCTTTTCAACGTCCACTTCGGCAGGGCAAGAAGACCATGTGAGCATGGGTGCAACGGCGGCATGGAACCTCATGGTTGGCGTTCGTAGGCTGTCGGAAATCATTGCATGTGAAGCGTTGATCGCTGCGGAAGCATTGGAGCACGCTTCAAGCCGTTCATCGCCTTATGTGGCAGCCTTGCACACCATGGTGCGCAGCGTCGCCCCTGCCTTGGACGGTGACCGCTCAACATCGGACGAGTTGATGCTCCTCGCTGATTGCATTCTTGACGGTGGATGGTTGGCGCGATTGGAAGCCGAGCACGGCCGCCTACCTCGTTGAGATCACGTGCTCCAGTTCCAGAACATGCTGGTCAACGTCCGTCAGTGACATCATCCTGTAGTTGAACATCTCACGTTCCGAAACGCTCAGCCTTCCGTGGTGGTGCTCCATCAGTCGCAAACCATCGATGGCCAGCCTGATGTCCGCCTCAACAGAGGCATAGACGGCATGAACTTCTTGCATGTCGTTCATTGAAAGTGCAGGTTCTAGGGCGGACAAATCAAACCCCATCCGCTTCCATTGCAGCATACGTTTAGCAAGGAGGTTTTTGTTAAAACCCGCCAGTGGTAGGCTCACCAGGTGAGTCAGAACACGTTCGTCGGCACGAACGATTTCCACCGTCGTATCGGTTTCCGCGACCTCAACGACGTGCCGGTCACCACCGTCCACAACATCAAGCGTCTCGGTCGGGGTCTGTTCCAAAAGGGGCGCGAGACCGGAGAGTCTTCGCCAGAAATGCACACTAAGGCTCAATGGATCAACGGGGAGGACAACATCAATGTCCCGTTTGCGGACAGCGGCATCCAACCGCTGCAACCACGCCAGGGTCGCCTCCTCTCCGGAACGGCTTGCCATCCAATCCAGCCCTTCAACGATCAGAAGACTGCCAGCAGGACCAAGTTGTCCGCTGACATGGGCTTCCAGCGCATCAATGTCCGGTGCGACAGCCCGCTGATCTTCTCGGTCGGTGAGCCACCACATTTCCGCCTTGTTGGACGGGATATAGCGAAGCAGTTGACGCATGGGGAGGCGGCTGTAGCAAGCAACCTCTCCCTTGCAATCCATGATTTGAGGTGTCAAGAACGCGTAGACTTCTCCGGTGTCGGAGGATTCGAAGGTGTTCAAAGCCCCCACCGCCGGCCCTCCATGAGGCGTAGGCGTCATTGACGTTCTAAGGAATTACGCCTCTACGACGAAGGTTGCCATCAAGGATTATAACGCCGTACATGGTGGTGATATTCGGTGGAAGAATGAGTGACGAAGAAGTTGAATCCGTTGCGATGGCTGAATGTGGTGCCTGCCGGGCCATCATCCCCATTGATTCTGAGTCGTGTCCCGAATGTGGAACGAACTTTTCTGGCATCTCGGAAGATGCACTTGGCGAGTGCGGAGCGTGCCAATCGCTCGTCCCGCTCGATTCGACGAGCTGTCCTGAATGTGGCGTGTTGTTTGTGGCCGACGACGTCGTCGACATCCTCCGTAAATGGGTCGCAGATACCGGCATCAACATTCGAAAATTGTTCGATCGGTTTGATGATAACAACGACGGCACCATTGACTCGTCCGAACTCAAGGAAGGACTTCTCAGCCTCAATTTGGCCGATTTGCCACCTTCACAAGTTGACCGACTCGTCGCACAAATTGATGCTGATGGAAACGGCCTCATTGACCTGGACGAATTCGACACCATTCTGAGTGGAACCGATGCGGAATCCTCAGAATCGGACGTAAAGGGTTCAGAAGATACCGGAACCACCGAGGAAGAGGAAGAAGAATCCGTAGCCGAGGTGCCTGAAGAGGACAGTGAAACACAGGAAGAAGTTGCAACAACGTCGGACGAAGAGGAAGAACTGGCTGAAGATATTGACGACGAAGATTTTGACCTTGAAGACGATGACGCTGAGGCCGATGAAGAAGCGGAGGATGAGTTTACCGCGACTGTCAGTGATACGGGCGACGACGAGTCGGATGAAATGGAAGAAAAACCTCACCCGCTCGCAGCTTTGGCCGCACTGATGGACGAGCACGAGATATCTGCTCAGCGAATGTTCAACGAACTTGATGTGGATGGAAACGGATCGATTTCTCTTGAAGAGTTGCGAAGCACCCTTGAAAACAACTACAGCGATGAGCTTGACCTTGACGATGTGAATGCTCTGATGGATGCCGTTGATGATGATGGAGACGGCATGATTGACATCACCGAGTTCTACGATTCCATGGAATCCCTCGACGACCACGATGAAGCGGTCGAAGCACATGAACCCGAAAAGGAGTTCCCCACGCCCTGGCAAAAGCGGATGATGTCCAAGTCATGGAACGACGCCGTGTGGCCCATCCTCCACGTTGGTTTTGGCATCTTGATCGCTCTTGTGCTGGTCAACGCATTGTTCGGGCCCGTTGACGGTAGCGGCGGAAGCATCGCCTACGAACCGAATGACTCCGGTCTCATTCCCGGAGGTGGCTTGGAAGTTGGCGACATCTATGCATGCGATGAGAACTATCAAGCGGGCGGTTGTCCAAATTCATTGACGCCACTCGCAGGAGAAAACGGTGCCAGTTCCATGCCGAAAGGTTTCTACTGGGACGGACTGTTGTTGTTGATGTTCTCAACCGTGGGTTTGATTGGATCTTTGTTCCTTCACCTCGTGAAGGCACCTGAGTGGCGTGCGCGGGTCAAGGCCATGAAAGAATTTGAGGACGACAAAGCGGATGCAACCAGCGAGCTCGATGAACGTTTGACTGACGAATCTGACGACGATATGGAAGAATCCGGAGACAGCACCGACGATGAGGAAGAATCCGAAGAGGACGACCAGGATGATGCGATGGAAGACGAAGCGTCGGACGATGATGCAGAAGAAGAAGATGCCATCGACATCGGCTCCCACATTGGCTTGGTGTTCGATGACGAGGAAGTGTTTGGCGTCATTGTTGAGTTTGATGATGAGGAAGAAACCGTCACCATCGAGGAAGACGGGACCGGAGACCTCGTCACCGGCTACCAAGAAGACATGTTCATAGAGTGAGCAAATGGCAAAAACGGATCCCTTGGAGCGTTTGAACGGCTTAGCCGTTTGCCCTGTCTGTGGCTGTATCGATCGTAAAGGCATGTACCGATGTTCAGAGTGCGGAACCTTCCACGCAGGCGCGATCATGGAGGACCGTGAACCCCCAGCACCCAGCGAACAATTGTTACTGCAACAGGAGTTGAATCAACCCCTTGACCCGTCGGTCTATTCTCTCGGGCCGAACGCCGCCATTCCAGATGAAACCTTTGACGAATCGGAAGACGTCAGGCATTGGGACGGTGGATCAACAGATTTCACCTTCGAAGATGATGACCCGCCAGTGGCGAAATTGGAACTGCCGGCGGCTGAAGACATTCACGCCGATGAAGATTGAATTTTTATCATACAGGCGATGTTTAGCAGCAACACTTCGCTGAAGAAATTTCCATGATGTTCATTGGTGGGCTCGGAGAGAATCGAACTCTCGATCTTTGCCATGTCAAGGCAACGTCATAAACCCCTAGACCACGAGCCCTAGGTAGGTTGACCCACCTGACATTTCTATTAAATCAATTCGGTGAGGGTTCGTGATGAGCTCACGCGATGATCTTCGAAATTTTCCCGGTGCACCCCGGTTGCGAGCACGATCCGGCCATTCGCGTTCGCCCGTTGGCCATCGCAATTTTCTTCCCGTTGATGATGGGGCCGTACGTTTTGCACTTCATGCAGTAACCTTGGATGTCCGCCATGATGCTCATCTGTCGGGAGTTGGTCCGGATATTGAACGCTTCTGTTCATCATTCGTCAAAAATGCCAAATTTTATGCAAAAAGGAGGGGTTCAAAGCCAAATATTTGCAGAAAATGAGGAATACTCCGCCATGTTGCTTACAAAACCGTGCCACTGCGCCACACATGTAGTCATTATTCACAATCCTGGGGAGGCCTAGCTTTGGTCATTGTCGCATAACTCACATTATGCGACGATACGTAGCATGGAAAATCTAGCCAATGGAGTCGAACCGCATGGATTGGAGCTCATCGTCGGGAATTTCGAAAATTCCAACCAGGGGCGGGCCGAGCAGGAGGCCTTCAATGCCACCGTCATCAACGTCCAGCGAGGATTGAATTTCTTGTGAAATGCGTTTCCAATCTTCGGCTGTGTGAAATGCGGATTGAACGAGCATCATGGCGTTCGATTCGGCACCTGTTCCGATCCAAGCACCGATACAACCTGGTTGACGTCGTTTGTACTCCTGCCGAGCCCGCAACATACGACGAAGTCTTGCGTCAGATCCCTTTCTTCCCGAACACACAATGGTTTCAACCCAAGCCATGAAAATCACCTAAAATAATCTTGAATGCCTAATAATATGATAGCGCGTGCAACTGGTTTTGGTGAATGTTCAATGTACGATGTACCTGCCTTCAAGAACCGTTCCAGAAAATGGCGTCCCCGTCGGTCGCAAACACATGGCTTCCCAGTTCGGACCGTTCACGATGTTGAAATTCGCCACCGCACCTTCCGCGATCATGCCGTGGGGCAGACCGCTTGGGTGCGGTGTGGTCTTGGCTGCCGAAGAAGACACCGCCTCAATGGCCTTTAGCGGGTGAAGGTTGCATCGTTGCACCATCAAGGAACACATGAACGGCAAACTGAGCGTTTGACAGTTTGGATTAAAATCGGTTGCAAGCGTAAACGGAACCTCATGTTCGACCATCCAATCCATGTTTGGCCAAGGATCCCCCATGGCATAGGGTGTACCTGGAAGAAAGCCCGTGTTGATGCCGGAGGCTTTCATCTCCAACCGTACATCATCCGAGGTGTGGTAGGCATGGTCGGCAGTATCGACCCCCAGTGAACATGCCAGCGCCCCGCCACCACCGTCCTCAAACTCATCGACGTGCATACGAAGGTCAAGGCCCGATGCTCTCGAGGCTTTGAGCAAATCTTCACTTTCCTCAATCGTGAACCAACCGGGTTCACAGAAGACATCCGCTGACCGAGCGATGCCCTGCTCAACCACCGCAGGCAACTGTTCACTGAGGAGCGATTCATGGTATGCGTGGCGCGTCATACCCGATGGCGTGTCGTGGGCGCCCATCCACGTTGGATCAATGCTTGGAAGATGGCCCACGCCATTGAGGCGGTGCATGACATCAAGCAGCTTGAGTTCCGTGTCCGTGGATAGACCGTACCCACTTTTTGCCTCCATGTGCGTTGTCCCGGTTCGCATGGCCGACCTCAATCGTTCGTAACCCAAGGCAAACAACGCATCGTGGGAAGAATTTCGAGTCTTTTCAACGGTGAAACGGATGCCACCACCCATGGAAGCAATGTCTGCGTACGTCTTCCCTTCTTGCCGCCATGCGACTTCTTGAGAGCGGTCGCCCGACCATAGCAGGTGCGTATGCCCGTCGACCAAACCGGGCACAACGGCTTGCCCGGCCAAGTCATGAACGTGCACGTCACCTCGGAAGGAATTGTGATCGTCCATGTCAATGCCGTATTCCTCAATGACCTCGTATGAATCTACAATTTCAGCAATTTCATTGTTTTCCACAACAATTGCCTTTCCAGCATCGAATGTAGGTTTTTCACTACCGAGCGATGGGTCGAAATGAACCATGCGGCCCGCATTGAGGTAGATGGCCCGCACATGCTCCATGACAGCAAGAGGGTTGAAGAACAATCGGTTGGTGGCCGAAGCATGACAGGTTGGACGCTCGGCATTGAGACGACAGCACACACCTTGTCGTTCGGCCTCGTTGATGCTGATGGCATTCCCCATCCGGCTGCCAGTGATACACTCCGTCCGGACCAGGGAGGCATCCACCCTCGGGAAGCTGCGGACCACCACAAAGACGTGGCAGCCACGTTGTTCCAAAACGTGTTGGATCAACACGAGCTCACGCCAACCGATATTTCTGCCGTGGCGTACTCGCAGGGACCAGGTCTTGGACCCTGTCTACGCGTTGGTGCGGCCATCGCTAGAGGCCTTGCCACTCGGATGGATGTCCCGCTTATCGGTGTCAATCATTGTGTCGCGCACATCGAAATTGGTCGTCAACAATGCGGTTGTGACGACCCTGTTCTTCTCTACGTGTCCGGCGGTAACACGCAGGTGATTGCTCGCTTGAACGGCCGCTATCGGGTTCTTGGTGAAACGCTTGACATTGGCATCGGAAACATGCTCGATAAGTTTGCGCGGAATCAAGGTATTCCTTTCCCTGGCGGACCAAAGATCGAGCAATTGGCCCGACAGTACCTCGAAAGAGAGCCATCGCCAGACATGGAAGGGCTTCAACTCCCCTACGCCGTTCGCGGCATGGATTTGGCGTTCTCCGGGCTGTTGACGGCTGCCCAACGTTTGGTGGACAACGGTGCACCGTTGGACGCCGTCTGCTGGTCACTTCAGGAACACGCCTTTGCTTCGTGTGTTGAAGTCGCCGAGCGGGCCATGGCCCACACTGGCAAATCCGAACTCCTCCTCGGTGGAGGCGTGGCGTGCAACCAACGTATTCGCACGATGTGTGAAGAAATGTCCGGCGACCGAGAAGGCTCGTCACACGCTCCGCCGCGCATGTATTGCATCGACAACGGCACCATGATTGCCCTCCTTGGATTCCTTGAACTTCAAAAGCGAACGACGTCCCTCGAGCAGAGTGCCATCGACCAATACTTGCGAACCGACCAAACACCAATCGTTTGGTCCTAATACGATTCAGGGCATACGGTTTTAATGGGTGGTCGTCCGCCTTTCTTTGGGGGTCTAACCAATCAACGGTCGTCGCGGTGGCAGAAAGGAGGAATTCAACCCCTTTGCAAAAGATGCCTCACAGCAGCATCGCCGCCGCCGAGACGAACGTGAACGACAGCACCCTCGACGACCAGCTGCGCCCGTGGACCAACCGGTTGCACCAAAAAAGGACATCAAAGCTGACCTTGAACGCAAGCAACGCGAAGCCATCGAAAAACTCGAGCAGAAAGGCGATGTCGTTGCCCCAGAGGTTGCTCCCGCTCCCGTCCCCGCTGCCCGTGAACCTACCCGACAAGACGAAGATCGCCCCGTTGTTTTGTCCCACGAGGACCGGCTTGCTGAGTTGCGCCGAAAGTCCGAAGCAGCGAAGCAAAGTGCGTCCAGAATTGAAGCTGCACCCGAACTCAAATCCGTTGAGACGCAAACCATCGAAGCCTCCACATCGGCAAAAGCAGAACCTGCTGGCACGATGCAAGCCGCGATGCAAACAGAAACTCAACCCTCATCCAGTGGAAAGTCAGCGAAGAATGTGTTCGCTCGCATTGAAACGAAGGTCACGCCAAAACAAGACCGCCGACGTGGACGTCGTCGAATGGACAAGAAGGGCGGTGGACGGCAGAAGCAAGAAAAGAAACTCAACCGTCAAAAGTACCTTGAATACAAATACGCAGCCAAAGACATCCTCGATAACCCCAACGTTCCTGAGGAACATCGTTCGAACGTACTTGGACAAATTTGGGCCAAAGGCGAGCGGCAAGGCATCGACGAATGTTTGGAATTCATCGAATCCAAAGAAGCTGAGTTGATTCTTCCCGAGGACGTAGGTGAACAATTGCGTGACCTCGTCAAGCGAATGACAACCAAACGGTGATACCATGACTGAATTAAAGATGAAAGAGAACACAGTTGTCCGCGTTCATTACACGGGTACCCTTCCCGATACCGGAGAGGTGTTTGATTCAAGCGAGGGGCGAGATCCATTGACGTTCCTCGTCGGCCACGGGAAGATGATTCCTGGTTTTGAAGAAGAAATGATGGGTGCAATCCTCGGTGAGCGAAGAGAATTCACACTGGAAGCTGCCCGTGCATACGGCGAGCGAGATGAAAACGCCGTCATGCAAATTCCACGCGCTGCGTTTGACCAACTCATTGCGAGCACGGGTGCGACACTGGAGGTCGGTATGACACTCGTGGCACAGATGCCTCACGGCCCTGCACCGTTCTTGGTTGTCGACCTCAACGATGAAATCGTCACGGCCGATTTCAATCATGCGCTTGCGGGCAAATCCCTTACCTTCTCCGTTGAAATTGTTGAACTCCGCGAAGCTACGGAAGAAGAGATTGACCACGGCCACGCTCACGGCCCCGGTGGCGTTGAGCACTGAAACGAGGCGAGTCTTGATGAAGTGCCTCGTTTTCACGAGGCCATGGGCAAGGAACGGAAATCCGACTGGCGGACCCTGTCTGGCTTACCCCTGCCCATGACGGGGCATCCCGATGATTCCAACACGTCGTTGCCAGCACCGGGCGAAGCACCCTACACGCGCGGCATTCACGCCACGATGTACCGGTCCCGTCTCTGGACCATGCGACAGTATGCAGGATTTTCCAGTGCTGAAGCAACCAATGAGCGCTTCAAATTGCTGCTCGATCGGGGGCAGATGGGCTTGTCCGTGGCGTTCGACTTGCCAACACAGCTAGGACTGGATGCGGACGACGAACTGGCATACGGTGAAGTTGGCAAGGTGGGTGTTTCGATCTCATCCGTCGAGGACATGAAAATCCTCTTTGACGACATTCCGCTCAACAAGGTCAGCACGTCGATGACCATCAACGCGCCTGCCATGGTTTTGCTAGCCATGTACATCGTTGCTGCAGAAGAGCAGGGTGCGAGCATGCAGGAATTGAAAGGCACCATTCAAAATGACATTTTGAAGGAATACATCGCTCGTGGCACTTACGTGTTCCCACCGAAGGAGAGCATGCGACTGATCACGGACATCTTCGAATTTTGTTCCGAGCATGTACCCAAGTGGAACACCATCTCAATCTCAGGCTATCACATCCGGGAGGCGGGATCAACCGCCATTCAAGAGCTTGCATTCACACTTGCCAATGCCCTTGCGTACGTTGACGCAGCGATATCAAAAGGGCTTGACATTGACGCCTTTGCTCCGCGTTTGTCCTTCTTCTTCAACTGCCATAACGACTTCTTTGAAGAAATCGCGAAGTTCCGGGCTGCACGAACGCTGTGGCATGATCTGATCACCGAACGCTACGCCCCGAACAATCCCAAATCCACCATGCTACGATTCCACACACAAGTGGCTGGCGTGAGCTTGACTGCACAACAGCCGCTCAACAATGTTTCACGCGTGACGATTCAAGCACTTGCAGCCGTACTTGGCGGAACGCAAAGTCTCCACACGAATTCTTACGACGAAGCCCTCGGCTTGCCAACCGAAGCATCGGCGACGGTGGCTTTGCGAACACAACAAATCATCGCTGAAGAATCGGGTGTCGCCGATACGGTTGACCCCATGGCTGGGTCGTGGCACGTTGAGCGATTAACAACCGTTGTCTACGAAGAGGCGAAACGCGTGATTGAAGAAATTGAGTCCAAAGGAGG
>CAXGZM010000022.1:0-16973 GCA_964014165.1 uncultured euryarchaeote
TCTTGGCGGTACGATGTTGGATACGAAAACGGGAGGTCATCGTACTGCGCCATCAAGGCCGCCTGTGCGTTGATGAGTTCGAAGGGTTGGCCGACATCAAACCACACGCCGTCGATGGTTTGTGCATACATCGGCCATCCCATCTCCAGAAGTTTGGGGAAGAGTTGTTTGCTGAAGTCGAATTTCTCGTCGACCGGTACGTGGTCAAACACCTCGGGCTCCAAAATGTAGAGACCGGCATTGATGACATTGCTGAACGCCTCTTCGGGTGCCGGTTTTTCTAAAAAACGACGGATGTAACCCTCGCGAAGATCGCTGTCGACGGTCCCGTGTGGGCTGCTCGCAAGTCCAACAATACCGAATTCCGACGGGTTGTCAACCTCCCACAGTGCCATTGTCACTTTGGCTCCGTGCTTGCGATGAGCAGCCAGCAGCGATGCGATGTCAAACGAAGCAACGGCATCACCCGAACCAACGACGCAGGTGCTGGTGATGTGGTCACGCAGGAGGCCAACGCTGCCCGCCGTACCCATCGGTGTTGCTTCTTGGTTGATTCGCGCCGTGATCGCCTTTCCATTCTGCGACGGGACAGACCATCCATCGACATGCGCTTGGAGTTGCTCGCCCCGGTAACCGGTGGTCACCACGATGTCGTGAATACCGGCGCTCACCATGGCGTCTTTCACGAAATCAATCACCGGGCGACCGAGCACCTCAACCATCGGTTTGGGTCGTGTTGCGGTCAGCGGCATGAGCCGGCTGCCTTGGCCACCGGCCATGATGATGCCCAACATCGTACGACCTCAACGTCGGCGGATGGGGCCCATGCGACGCATGTTTTTCTTCTTGGAAGAGGCACCGCCACGCTTGGATTTCTGGGCGCTGTCGTCTCGACCGACGCCGCCGAACACCAGTTCGCCGTCCGAAAGCAAGGACTGAACGAGCATGTCGGCGACTTCGTCGGATTCTGCACCCGTCTTCATCTCTGCTTTGACCGACTTGTTGTGATCGGTGATCCATGATTCACGCTCTTGTCGGGCCATGTTGAGTTCGTCTCGGGCCTTGTTGACGTTGACCATCAGCTCGTCGATTTTCTCGTGAATGGCGTTGGCTTTCTCGTGAAGTTCAACCGATTCGTTGTGATGGCGGTCCCCTTCGGCCTTGAGGAAGTCACGGTGGTCAAGACCTTCCTTGTATTCTGCCCACTTCTCATCGGCTCGCTTCAGCGCTTCAACAAAGAGGTTGTGAGCGTCGTCGGATTCTGCCTTCAGCGTGGCGATGGCTTCGTCAAGGTTGGAAAGGTCGACAGCGACCATCTCAAATTTAGCGACCTCAGGCTCCAATTCCTCTGCGCGACGCTTCATGCGCTTGATTCGCTCCATGGTCTCCTTTTCCTTCTTGGTGCTGGACGAGGTGGTTTGGAATTGCTCTTCCAGGTTGTTGATTTGGCTCAGGAGTTGGGAGTACTCTGCGGTGGCAGATTTCTTCTCCCCGTGCTCGCCGCGGCGCCCCTTCACTTGAGCAAACAAGTCCCGAAGTTGAGCATTCACGGCGTCGCGCTTGGCTCGGTGCAAGTTACGCTCGGTGTGGATGGCATCAAGTTCGGCCTTCAATCCGTCAAGTTTCTCGCGGTGCTCCTTGTACTGATCTTGCACAGCGTTGCGTTTTTTGGCCATGGCTTTGCCTTGGTCGCGAAAGGAGTTACGGTTGTCCCGCATCCTTCGTACCTTTGCTTCCATGTCCCTGAGTTCCGCAAGTTTGTCTGCGTCAGGGTTTTTCTCAGCATCGTTGGGCATGCCGCGCATGAAGCCTCCACCACCTTCAGCATTTCAAGCCTATGGCTGGGCGGGAGTCGACCTTCATGCCGCTACATCGCTGAACAGCACCATCAGCAACCGAACACCAGCGACCACCAAACCGAGGCCACCGAAGAGGTACGAGACGTAGGTGCTGGTGGAGCGAAGCCACTGACGGAATTCGGCCCGAACTCGGACGTTGATTTGACGGCCGAGCAACAACTCGCCGTTTGTTTCCTCCAAGCGGACGGAGACGGTTGCGTCGCCTACACTGGTTGGAATGAGGGTCTGCCACGAAACGGTGCTGTCCTTGAGGAGGCCCGACATTTTCCCGAGAACGTCCTCATCGCCTTCAGCAGCGAGTGGAAGCGCCTCGGACGACCACCAATACTTCTCACCCGGTTCAAGCCGGTAGGTGAGGGCAAGGTCGCGTGGTTCGAAGTTCGGGGTTTGCACACGGAAGACAACCGTCCTGGTTTTGTCCGATAGGTTGTGAAAGAGCGTGAACAAATTGGCTTTGTCGGTGACGACGTTTTCCATGTCAACCTCAAAAATCAAGTCTGACATGGCAGGTTCACGCCCACCCTCGAGGTCTTGCTTAAGCCGGTCAACCATCCTAAAGAACGCCGGACAGCGCTGGTTGATGATGCCGAGAAGCACCAACCACGCCTCAAGGGTGAACGTTTCGTGAGAAAACACGTGTTCCATGCCCTTCTTGGTCAAGATTTCCCCCATCTCTGACTCGAGGGTCTTCCTGTCCAAACCGGTGGCGTGCCGGTAGAGTGTCATCAGGAATTTCTCGTGAGCGAACGCTCGGTCAATGCCTCGCTTGAAACTGCTTTCCAAGACTTTGGTGTATTCATCGTACTGGGAGCGAAGCAAAGGATCCATGTGCGTTTTGATCAGGTCGTTGAACACCATGTTCAGCGTCGAGGGGTGGACGGGAGGAGCATAAGCGGGGAGCAGGCCCGTTTGTTCAACCATGTTGAACGGGGTGCTTCGTGTGGGGAGGTGTTGACCGACGGACAGCAAAAGAAACGAAGCAGCCACGAGCAAGAAGAGGTTGCCGTAAATGGTTCCCGTTCCGTACCAGAACACCAGGATGAGCGTGATGGCCGACATGATGGCGAGCAAGAGGGACTTGGTGTGATGGCTCATCGAGGCTTGCAGCTGGTAGAGCAAACCGTCGTACCCGTGGAGGGACTGCACGGAACGGTGTTCATCGTTGGAGGCTTCAACGCGCTCGTGGAACGTGGCCAGCGAAATGCTCACCCTGTACCGGTGAAAACCAACGGCAAGGATGTAGCCGAGAACCACGACGAATCCCAAGCTCACCATGAACGTGGAGAAACCAAGACCGAGGTTTGGCTCAATGTTGTCTCGCCAGAACGCTGGGGAGGATTGCGCAAAGGCCCAACTGATGAAGAAGGTCAAGGCGGCGAACGCAGGCAGGAACATGATCAGGCGCAAGCCCGAACTCACGATTTGACGGTCGATGGCATGGACAATGGATTCGGGCAGGTTGAAACCGAAACCGGCTTTTTCACCACCACTCGTAGCACCTTCGGCTTCCTCCACCGTCGGTTGTTCGTCATCTCCCATGTGGCCGGATGAGGAGGTGTGTTCTAAAGTGTTCACGCCGATTGGCGGGCTGTTTCAACAAAAACAGACCGCATGGCTGCCTCGGAAAGTTGGGCCGTCCACCCGTTTTCGAGAACAATGCCCTCCGAGGTTCGAGTCATGGAGGCGCCAACAACAAACCCGTGCTGGTTCAAGGCTTCGACTTCCTCAGCAGGCAGGAGAAGCATCGACAGTCGACCCGATGCTCCCACATCCATCTCCTCCAAGGCGCAAGTCGCCGATGCGTCATGCAATCTTGCGGCGATGTCCGCTGTCGGTTCTGGGATGACGCGCCCGCTCGGGTCAAGGGTTTGCTCAGTGATCAGCCTTGACAGGGCAACCTCCATGTCGTCGTCGATGGCGTGTTCAAGGCGACAAGCCGTTTCGTGCGGGTTACCTTCGTACGGAAGAAGATCCAGGAGCACCTCTGCGAGCCGGTGGCGTCGTTTCATTTTCTGTCCGTGCCGCAGCCCTTGTTCGGTGAGGCGTGCCCCTTTGTAAGGGATGTATTCCAAGTAGCCACGGGTGGCAAGGCGCTGCACCATTTCAGTGGCAGAGGCCGGACTCACGCCGAGTTTAGCAGCAAGTTCTCCTGTGCGGACGACACCGCCTGCATCGTGTTCGTGGAATTCGTACATCATCTCGAGGTATTCATCCTCAAATTCTTGGAAGTGCCCGACCATGAGTCCACCTCGTTATTCCCTCGAGACGTCCTGTGCTTTGAAGATATTCGTGCAGGCTGGACAACGGACAGAGCCCTGGTAAGAACGTGGAATCCTCAGCGTTTGACTGCACGCCGGGCAACCAACCTCCACTTTTTCAGGTGGGGTTTCAGGTGCTTCCTCCACCACTTCAACCTCGTCTTCTTCTTCAACCGGCTTTGATGAAACGGGTGGCGGTGTCGTGCTCGCCTCAACAGCAAATTTGTGACCGCAATCCGGACACCCAATGGTGCCAGCGTAGCTGACAGGAACGCGGAGCCTTCGGTCGCAAGCCGGACACGAAACCTCTCGCTTCTCTTCGGTCGCTGAGGGGGCAGGGGAAGGCTTGGTGGATGAACTCGACGTGCTCGCCGTGGCGGCCAATTCGTTCCTTCGAGATTGCAGGCGAAGGACCAGCACCAATGCACCGCCAAGCGCCACGCCCCAGACGATGGCAGCAAGCGGCCAATCGGTGGAGCTCTCGACAACAACATCACCCGACACGTACGTCGTCTCGGCAACGACCAAATCCCCGTTCACCTGCCACATGGCGCGAAGGCCAACGTTGCTTCCCTTCGGCCATGTGATGCTGACACTCGCTGTTGTTTCGTCCGCACCGTTCCACAACGGTGAGGTCACCTTGGCGAGTTGCGTCCCGTAGGCGTCGATCACCCAGAGCTCACCCCTCTCATCGAGGAGCGGCCCCGATTGTCGGAGCGTCAACTCAACACGAACCTCATCACCAACCACGGGGCGAATCGGGTCAGTCGTGCTCGAAAACTCAAGCCAAAACTGCGTGGCGTCATCGGGGAGCGATGCCGTGGCCGTCAGGGGCCCCGGTCCGATGAGCCAGCCTACCGGGGCGATTTGCGCAATCAGACGTTCTGCCGTGACCTCGCCGAAAGCGAAGTCGAAGGTGTGTGCGCCCTGCTGAAGTTCCACGTTGTTTTCCTGAAGAAACACCGTTGCGCCACCGGTTTCGTATCCGAGTTGGAGCTTCACAGTCCGGGCGACACCTGGATCGAGGGTGAGAACCACCGAGAATTTCATCCCGTCATCCGCTGTTGATTCAACGTCGCCGATGTCAACCGCCACCGATTGTTGCGGCTGAACGAAGACCGAGATGTTCCCCGACGATGCTCCCGTGATCAGGCCGTTGTCGCTTTCCAGTGTCCACACGAGGCTTTGCTGTCCCTCGTCAAGGAATTGTACATTGGCAGCCACCTCGCCCGCAGACCCATCGTCCAACACCACCCAGGCTCCACGGCTGATGGATTGGCCAACGGTCAGCACCAGACGAACTCGCCCCTCCTCGACACCGACGTTGCGCAACAACAGGTTCGCTGCGACATCGTCACCTTTGTGCCATGGACCGCCGGACAGGGTGGGTGCACTCGAGCCCGCTGACTCAAACACGCCGGAGGGCATGTCGACGACCGTGCCGGAAGGGAGAGCAGAAGCGTCATCGATGCGATCACCTGTTGACGCGCATGAAACCGTCATGGGTTTCGCAGACGTTGTGAACGTCCAGTTGCCTGAGGTCCCGGGCGACTGGGAGAATGAACCGCTGTCGAACAGCACTTCAGCCCCGTTTCCGCAGGTGATGCTACCGGAGAACGGCACACTTCCGTTGTTCCACACCGTGAGAGAGAAGGTCAACAGTTCACCGGCCTGAACATCGTCCGCATCCGAAGCAAGGTGGCCGTTCAGCAGAGGAAGCGGCGGAGGACCGACCGACCAGGTGCCGCTCAAAGCGTGCGTCCCGGGTTCATCCCCAAGGTCGCCGGTGAGGTTCACCCACCAATCCACCGGCCCCTCCGATAACATCAGCGCAGGTTCTGCTCTGACCACGAACGAAGACGATGCGTCCACGCTCAGGTTGACCAGCGAAACGGTCTCATGGTACACGCCGCTGCGGACATCAACAGCCGCACCGCCCGTCCAGTTCACATCACCGTTGTTGATGATGGGAAATTCAAGAGCGAGATGGTCGCCATCGTGAAGCGTGAGGTTGCCCGTCGATTGACCGGTCGCATCGACGCCTTCTGGGACGACGCTCCCCGGTCCGCCGAGGGTGATGGCAAGCGGACGTAAACGTTGCACGGATGCCGAGACCGAATCGACGAGAGGACCGTTGGTTGTCCCCACCTCCCCGATCAGTGAGGCGGTGAGGACGCTGTGCCCGTAAGGCAAGCCCGTGAACGTGATTGAAACGTTCCTCAATTCGCCGCTGGCAAATTCAGTGAGGGCTTGGGTTTGATTGCTGACTTCCTCGCCTTCCAACGTCTGGACGGAGAGAACGATCGAGACGTTGGCAGAGGAGCCCAAGACCTCGCTGAGTTCGAGGGTTGCACCGACGTCTTCGACGTCAACCGTTGTGCCGTCCGCAAGGCTGAATGAGGTTTCGTCGATCAGCACGGCGCCACCCTGAGCCTGCGTGGTGGTAATCAGAGGAAGCATCAACAGGAGAACAAGGAGAAGGCTGCGTCGCCTCTCCAACCCTGCACCATCTCCCATGATACGCCCTGATTGTGGTGGTTCTTCACCTTCTCGCCCGAAGGTGTCGCAAGGGGTTGTTTCTTTTACGTTGATGATTCACCGCAAACCGATGCAGGCGGAGGAGTTGCTGACCGTGACCCCCGAGTCGTTGGTGGCGTCCATCCTCAAGCGGCGGAGAGCCGCTGCCAAAGCGCTCCCGTCAGCGTTGGAACAACGCACCGAGGAAAACGACCGAGCGCACCAGCTTGCTCGAGATGCCCGGGCAGAACTGAAACAACTCGAGGCACTCCAAAGCACGGAGAAAGACCACCTCGCTGCTGTCGCCAAAGCACGCACCCTCTACGAAGAGCACGAAACCTTCCGTCGCCGCACTGCCTCACGTCTTCAAACGGCCAAAAACGCGCTGAAGGATTCTGAAGAAGCACTTCGGTTTTGGTCAGAGATGAGCGAGGGCGGGTGGGGGCACCTGCTGGAGGACGCCGAACATTTGACATCGGGTGGAGATTCAACGTACGCTAAGCAGAAACAGCGAAAACATGCAGGAGAGGAGGGGCAATGACCAAGCGTTCCTCTTCCGTGTTCGACGACCTTACAGCGCTTCCTGCCGGGGAGGTTGAGGCGATGTACGAGCAAACCGTCGAACGACTCGCACGCTCAGAGGAGGCCTTGATTCGCCTCCACGTGCGAAAAAAACTCCACTCGGAGACGATCAAATTCGCCGTGAACAAGCTCAGTTCGCCGCCGGTGCTGGAGGACGACGCCGAGGACGAACTCATCAACCTCGCCGTGGACCAAAAGCAGGCTTTTGATGCCGCCCTGTCCCATCGGGACGATCTCGTCAAACGGCTGGTCGTTCCTCGCCACCGTGTAGCCAACACGCTGGCTGATTTTTACACCAAATTAACCAACGTAGACGGCCACAGTCTCGCTCAAGAAATGGAAATGTTCGCTCGCTTCTTCGAGCTTCAGACCATGCTCGGAATATACGACGAACAACAGGATAAACTCGCCGAGTTGAACCGTTCCAGAACGAACTTGCTTGAGACCATCAAGTCGGTGAACAAAAACGATCGACGGTTGGCCCAACAGATCTCGCAGGCTCGCGAGGCCGCCAAGGAACTTCGCAACGAGGCAGGGCGACTTCGAGCCTACTTGAAAAAGCACGAGAATGGCCCTGAACAACCGCTCCCACCGCCCACCCCGGAAATGAACGAACGGTTGCTTTCGGGCCAAGCCCTGTCCATGGAAGAGTTCGCGTCCATGCTCGAACACGGCGGCTTGACCGAAGTCGAGTCTGCTTCGGCTTCAACGCCCGCACCCAGGGAAAAGCACGAACCCAGGATGCGAAGAGCCGCTCCAACAAGAGGGAAGAGGAAGACTTCAACCTCGCGGCGGTGAAGTGATGCCAACCATGGCCTGGGTGCCCGGTCTACGACCGCTCGACTACGCTAACGCTGAAGTCGCAAACGTCATTGAACTGTTCAAGCAAGAAACCGGAGAGCACTACGCTGAAGCCTCTGTCCGGCACCTGCCGATCCCCGTCTGGGACGGGAACCTCGTGTTTGTGGACTTGGAGGAGCAAGAACCTCGCACCATCCAGGGTGTCTTCTACGGCACGCCGTTCATGGACGATATTGTGAGGGTCGCAGCCTTCGTGGTTGGTCGGCAGCATCAGCGCCAAGGATGGGGCCACCAGGCTTGGAAGCGATTCAGCACGGAGGCATGGCGAAAGGGATACAGGCGTGTTCAGCTCGAGGTGAAGGCGACCAATGAAGATGCACAGCGATTCTACCAACAGCGAGGTTTGGAAATCCAACAGGAACTCAGCGGCTACTATCAGTCCGGACTGGGATACATGATGCGTGGGCCCCTCGCTTCCCCCGACGATTGAGAACAATTATTCACCGGAGAGCATGACACTCTTGCATGATTGAAACACTGGTGAGGCCACTGACGGACCTCTCGGGTGTTGTTTCCACTCACCTCCTGGAGCGCGACGGGTTCGTGGTCTTCTCCAGCGGCGTCCAAGCGGGCACCGACGAAATTGAGCGATGGCAGACACTCCTCGCAACCTCTGCTGCGGATGCCACCACGACGCTGGTGATGGAAGACGGTTACCTCATCCTTTCACCCGTCTCATCACGTACCTTGGTGGTGAAATGTGAGCGGAGCTGCAACCTCGGGTTGGTTCGAGGGACCATCAACGGTCTGCAATGGCCGGCGTAATGTCATCCAAAGCGACGGACCGCCCGCCCGTGAAGAATTAAATGGGGGAGGTGGGTCGCTAGCATGCGGGAGGATGGGAATTCTCCCCAGACCAGGTGAGATGAAGCATGGCAGAACTCAAAGATCTTCTTGATGAGCGACGAAAGATGGTTGACAAGAAAGCAACCCAGCACCGTGAGATTCGAGACGATTGGAACGAGAAAACCAAGCAGTACACCGGCACCCGAAACGAACTCAACAACGAAGTGCGAGAACTGATCGTTCAAGTTCGAGAACAGCGTGATTTGCGCGACCAGATGAACGAAATGGTCCGAGAGAAAAAGCGGGAACGCGAAGAGGCCAACCAAGCCGTTCGAGAAGCAAAAGACGCCCTGCGAGCCAACCAACCCGAGCAACCGCAGCAATTTGACCGCCGTGGTCGACCCATTCGTCCTGATACCGTGCAATCCCTCACGCGAACCATGGAGCGACTCGAACGTGAATTCGAGCAGGGCAAGCACCAAGGGAAAAACGAGCGCAAGTACTTCAAGAAAATGAAGGAGCTCAGCGCCAAGCGGAAGGCGCTGAAAGCCGCACAACAGGCTACGGAAAGCGCTGAAGGGAGCGGTGAACTTCGTGAAGCCATCGCTGTGCAAGAGGCAGCTCACAACGCCGTGAAAGAGGCGGCTGAAGCCGCACAATCGGCTCACGACAACATGCTCCAGTGGAACGCAGAGGTCGACCGTCAGCGAGAAAAGGCAGAAGCGGCTCACCGAAAACTCCGCACGTCCAAGAAAGAAGCGGACAAGGAACACAGCCTGTACATTGTCTCGCTGCGATGCTTGCACTCCGTCCAAGATATTCTACGCGCCATGCGAGGCGCCAGCGCCGGTGAGGGCCAGCGCCCTGCTGCCAGCGACCAGACCCAGGACCTGATGGCCAAGTTGCTCGCAGGCGAGACCCTCTCAACGGACGAATTGATGCAACTCCAGCGTTTTGACTGAACCAAATCCAACGGATACATCAAAAACCCCCGTTGCAGAACATTGCTTGGACGTGCCGTGCATGATTGACCAATCCGACATCGCCTCCATCGTGGAGGAATACGACCGATTGAAACTCCGCATCGGAATGACCGCCTCCCATTCGGCCCTCGATATCTGCGACGGTGCGATCGAGGAAGGCTTCCCCACCGTGGCCTACTGCAAAGAGGGGCGCCACAAAACCTATGCGAACTATTTCAAAACACAACGCAGTTCCACGGGACGCGTCGTTCGCGGCATGGTCGACAAAGCGATCGTGCTTCAGGAATTCAACGACGTCCTTTCGCCCAGCATGCAAGAAGAAATGCGCAAGCGGAACGTGATTTACATCCCCAACCGTTCGTTCACTTCCTACTCGGCCATCGGCGACATCGAGGAGAATTTCCGAGTCCCCATGTTTGGTTCTCGAAACATGCTTCGAATGGAAGAGCGAACGGAAGACCAGGACTACTACTGGATTTTGGAAAAAGCCGGCCTGCCTTACCCCGAAAAAATCGACAACCCCGAGGACATCGATTGCTTGGTCATCGTCAAGCTCCACCACGCACAGAAGAAGCTCGAGCGCGGGTTCTTCACCTGCGCCTCCTACAAGGAATACCAGGACAAATCGGCGGCCTTGCTTGCTGAGGGCGTCATTGATCAGTCCTCCTTGGACGGCGCTCGTATTGAACGCTACGTCATCGGTCCCGTGTTCAACCTGAACTTCTTCTACAGCCCGCTCGCCGAAGAAGGTGAGCGACTCGAGCTCCTTGGCGTCGACTGGCGATTTGAGTCTTCACTTGACGGCCATGTCCGCCTCCCAGCACCTCAGCAAATGACCATGCCGATTCACCAGCAAATTCCCGAGATGACCGTGGTGGGCCACAACACGGCCACCATCCGTGAATCTCTTTTGGAAAAGGCCTTCGAACTTGGTGAGAAATTCATCAAAGCGAGCAAGGAGCATTACGATCCTGGTATCATCGGACCTTTCTGTCTTCAGACCTGCATTGACAAGGACATGAACTACTACATCTACGACGTGGCGCCCCGCCTCGGTGGTGGCACCAACGTCCACGTAAGCGTCGGTCACCCCTACGGCAACGCCACTTGGCGAAAGCCCATGTCAAGCGGACGACGCATCGCCATGGAACTGCGCATGGCGGTTGAACAGGACCGTCTGCTCGAAGTGCTCACGTGATGAAGCATTGTGCCCAAGGACACAGATGCCTTCGCTCATCCAGTCGGCCTCGGAACAAAGCGTCCCTCGTCAGAGCGATGCTCACGTACCGGTTCAGCCGTTGTACGGCATCCACTCGCCGCTGGCAACATCGTAATAGGACAATTGCCCGGTAGCGTCCCTCGACCAGTGAACGCCGTTTTCTTCCCATTGTTGAGGCTCTGGGCTCTCAAGAGACGGGAGTGCTTTATCGGCGCCACCCATGTTTTGTTCAGTGGCAGCGTCCATTTGGTCCGTGGCGTCTGCAAAGGGGCTCGTGGCGATGTCCTGCTTGCGATTGTAGAAATATCCGCCACCGCCCAGCAAACCGACCGTAAGAAGGGCAATCACAGCATAGAGCATACCGTTGCCTGATTCCTCAACCTCGGCCTGGCTTCGAGCCGGGTCCTCGGGGAACGCATCCCATCGGTCAGCGACACCGTCGTTGTCCGAGTCAACCGATTCGTTGGCATCGAACTTGAAGGCGTCCTCTGCGTCGTTCACGCCGTCACCGTCCGAGTCGAGCTGAACCAGGGCACAGCCAACGGCATCGATGAGTTCACCCTCCGGCGTGTTCGGGCAATCGTCCACGTGATTCTTGATGCCATCACCGTCGGTGTCCTTTTGCTGTTCAGCACATCCGTCAATGTCCACCGAGAACGAAGCGGGGGTGTCTGGACAGAGATCTTTGTCGTTCGAGATGTCATCGTTGTCCTCGTCTTTCTGTGAGTCGGAACAACCCTGTGCATCGACTTGCTCGCCACTGGGTGTGACCGGGCAAATGTCCTCAGCGTCGGAAATCATGTCGCTGTCTGCGTCGCGCTGATTGGTGGCACAGCCAAGCATGTCGACGGTCAGTCCGTTTTCAGTACCGGGGCAGTTGTCAACGTCGTCGTTGATGTCGTCCCCATCGCTGTCCTTTTGCGAATCCGAACAACCCTGTGCGTCGGCAACTTCCGAGAACGGGGTGTTGTCGCACACGTCATTGGCGTCCATGACGCCGTCATCGTCGGTGTCGCGCTCGCTGGCGGAACATCCCACACCGTTCACGGGTTCACCCATGGTGGTGGTTGGGCACTGGTCTCGGTCGTCCGTGATGGTGTCGCCGTCGGTATCAAGCTGGCTGGTGGCGCAACCCGCTGCGTCGACCACAGCACCCAACGGGGTGTTGGGACAGGCGTCGAAGGCATCCATGACGCCGTCGTTGTCTGCGTCCTCTTGGCTGCTCGAACACCCCACGCTGTCAACGGTTTCGCCTGCAGGCGTCCCGGGACAGGCATCGTTGGCGTCGTTCACGCCGTCCATGTCTGCGTCGAGTTGCGAGGTGGAACATCCGTTCATGTCAACGGCTTCACCTGCTGGTGTGTTCAAACACAGGTCGGGACTGTTGCCGTTGGCGTTGTCGCCGTAGCCGTCGCCGTCAGCATCACGCCACTGGGTTGCGTCGTTGGGGAAGTCGTCGGGGTTCAATCCAGCAGCGTTGTCGCCGTAGCCGTCGCCATCGCTGTCGGACCATTGCGTGGAATCGTTGGGGAACGCATCAGGGGACGTACCGGCTTGGTTATCGCCGTAGCCGTCGCCGTCGCTGTCGGACCACTGGGAGGCATCGTCGGGGAACACATCGGCGTTGTTCCCCTGCGGGTTGTCGCCGTAGCCGTCCCCGTCCTCGTCTTCCCACTGCGTTCCATCGGCGGGGAAGGCGTCAGGGGTCGTACCGCCGGGGTTGTCACCGTAGCCATCGCCGTCGGCGTCCGACCACTGGCTTGCATCGTTGGGGAAAGCGTCGCCGTTGGTCCCGGTCGGGTTGTCACCGTAGCCGTCACCGTCGCTGTCTTTCCACTGCGTGCTGTCCGAGGGCCAAGCGTCCGGGTTGTTGCCGCTTGCGTTGTCACCGTAGCCGTCACCGTCGGCGTCCGACCACTGCGTAGGGTCGGTCGGGAAAGCATCGGGGTACGTGCCATTGGCATTGTCGCCGTAGCCGTCACCGTCTGCGTCGGACCACTGGGTGCCATCGTTCGGGAAGGCGTCGGCCATGTTGCCGCTCGCATTGTCTCCGTAGCCGTCGCCGTCCATGTCCGACCATTGTGTTGCATCGTAGGGGAAGGCGTCCACGTCATCGTTGTAGCCGTCTCCGTCGGAGTCTTTCTGTGAAAGCGCACAGCCGTTCTGGTCGACCGCAGCCCCGGTGGCCGTGTTCGGGCACTGGTCGGCCTCGTTCGCTACACCGTCGTTGTCGTCGTCTTGAACGAGCGTGAAACAATCTTGATCGCCGATGAGTTGAACGGAAACGTCAGAGTACAGATCGATGTGTACGCAATACGTTCCCGATGCATTGGGCGTCGGGTACGAGAAGGTCGGGATGCTCATGTTCTGAGCGGTGGCCGTGAAGGACGTCAACGATGAGGAGGCGAGGCTCGCTCCGCCAGCATCGGTAACTCGATACTGGTACTGGTAGCCATCGCCAACGACCAAATCCAGACCCTCTGCCTGGACGTTGTTGGTGCTGGCTGTGGGACTCGCCGAGTAGGAAGCGATCACCAAGCTGGGAAGTTGAGGAACGAAATCATAGAAGTGGAGCCCGGTCATGTTGTCGTTGTTGCTCAAGTTGACCGACGTGCCGTTGGGAGCAAGATGGGTAAAGAAGAGATGGTCGTTCATGGTGGTGGGTCCTGTCCAGTTGATCTGGTAGGACATGGACGTCGTGGTCGGGGTAAGCGACCACATGTCGTCGTCGATCATGGCGTGGGCAATGGCAGCATCCACATCGTTGGAGACGGTGAAGTTGTTGAGCCACTCATCGTAGTCAACCACCACCCAAGCAAGGTCGTAAGCGGTCCCGATGGAAAGATTGGTGAGTTCAATATCACCGGTTGTTGAGGAGGTGGCCTCAATCTCGACCATTTCAATGTAGAGATCGTCCGTGTCGGTGTTCAAGGCGGCACCTGTGGCATCAAACAACGTCGAAGTCACGAGGAACGTCGATTCGTTGTGCGTCGCCATGGTCGTGATGTTGACTTCATGCGTGGTGTTGGTGGCGTTGAAGGAACCGTTGACCGATGTCCCCCAGTACGCATCGCCGTCGAGATGCACCTGACCGTACGTGTGATTGTAGCTGTACGTCGTGCCGTTGGTTAATCCAGCGAAGGACAGGGTGGCGTGGGTCGTGTTGATGATGGAGACTTCGACCAACTCTCCCGACTGACCACCTCCGGGATTGTCGGTCGTGATTTCGATATCGTAGGTGTTGGTGGCCCCGAGCCACCCGTAGACGTCGACGTAGGTGGTTTGGTTGGCCGTGGCCGTGACCTGCATGGACTCGACGTTACTCGTCGTGCCTGAACTGTCGAGGAATTGTCCACCCGCCGTATCCCAACTCGTGTCCAGGTCGCCGTTGGCATTGTTGAGCGAGACGTTGACGTAGTAGGTGACACCTGCCGTCATGTCGATTTCAAAGTAGTCGTAATCCGAAGAGGTGTGGATGGACAACCCGGTGCAGGTCAAGGGGAGGAGGGAGGCTGAGGTGGCGGTGGTCGTGGAATCGTTCGGTTCGAGAATATCGGAGGCGACCGTCCCCGACCCCGTGCAGTTGGTCACCGATGAACCTCCGCCGCCGGTGCCGTTTCCACCGCCGCCGGTGCCGTTGCTGACCGTGAATTTGGTCAAGGTGAGGTTCCATCCGCCGGAGGTACCGGCGAACGAATAAGCGGCAATTTCGATGTAGACCATGCCGCCGTGATTGGAAGTGCTGCTGTTCGTGGTGACCGTTTCAGGGTTGTTGTAGTACGAGTAATCCATTTGATTTTGATTGGTGTCGTAGATGGCCAAATCGAAATCGTCACCCGAGGCAAAGGACAGTTCGGCTGCAAGACCCTCGTTGCTGCTAAGGGCCACACGGAGGAAATCGTAGGTGTCCGTACCGGAGACCAACTCACCGGAACCCGACACGGCGTTGCTGAAAATAAGGTTCGGAACGCTGGTTGGGGTGGACAAGTTATCGGGAAGATCACCGGACGTCATGCCCATGTCGTTTTGGTTTGGACCGACGGCAGAAACCGTGGGTGCCGCCCCTGCAAGGAGGACGGAGAGCATCATCATCAGGCTGATGAGCAAAGAGGACTTCTTGGTGGCAACTTCGTTGCTGACGAGCATGTTACTTCCATGGACCGGAGGTATATCACGCCTGCGCCGTGCTTCGAGAACTCAAATGGCCGTCGGGGCGACATGGCCGTCGCTCTTGTCGTCAGGTTTTCGGACTCGAGACCACACGCCGTTCATGAGTTCGTCATGGTGCTTGGAACAGTAGTGGAAACGCCGGTAGGCTTCCCGGAACGAGTAGGCTTTCTTCCCTGTGGCAACGAGGTAGCCTTCGGGTGAAAGGCGTGAAACGATCGTGCCCACTTCGCCGCATCCAGGGAAGTCGCAGACCGGTTTGCCGTCCATGTTCTCATCACCCTACGATGCTACATTAATCCTTTCTCAATCGGTGCGAACCCTAAGCCTCGTCCTCGGTGATCGCCGGCTCGATGACAACGAGAGGGACGTTGGCTTCGATGGCTTCACCTTCGCTGCACTGCACCGAAACAACGGTGCCTGAAACGGGTGCTTGAATCTCGTTTTGCATTTTCATGGCCTCGAGAATCAAGATGACTTGCCCCTCGTTCACCTCTTGGCCTTCCTCGACTTCAACCGTGACAACCTTGCCGGGAATGTTGGCGGAAACCGTTCCGGATTTCTTCTTTTTTCGACCGCCCGAGCGTCGCGGCTTCGCAGCGACCGCTGCCTCCGGCATTTCAATCTCGAAGGTTTGACCGCCCACCGTGGCCTTCCACTGGGTGCCTTCGCCTTCAAGTTCGACTTCGTATTCCGTTCCGTTCACGATGACTTTTCGGGTTTCTGTCATGGGTTCACCTCCACGGAGAGCGTCCTGCTCTGGCATTCATCAACGATGTTTTTCCCGTCATTTGTCGGCGATGGTCTTGGGACCATGCCGCACCGGGTTGGCGGGCCACCTGTGCGGGGTCGTCACCGTCTGCTTGCGTCTCGGCAAGAACGGCTGCGATGGCAGCCATCATCAGTTCGGTGATATCCTCGCCCATGCTTGCACCTCAGAGTGGAATGTTGCCGTGCTTTCGTGCGGGTCGGAGTTCTTCCTTGTCCATCAGCATCTCGAGCGCACGGCTCAAACGCTGGCGGGTTTGGTTGGGTTCGATGACGTCGTCGAGGTACCCGAGGGCTGCAGCCTTGTAGGGGTTCGCAAATGTTTCTTTGAAGTCCTCCGTAAGCCGCTCGCGTTCTTGTTCGGGGTTTCGAGCGTGGGCAATGCGTCGCCGGTGGATGATCTCCACCGCACCGTCAGCACCCATCACGGCGAGTTCGGCTGACGGCCAGGCGACGTTGTAGTCGCCGCGAATGTGCTTGCTGGACATCACGTCGTAGGCACCGCCGTAGGCTTTGCGAAGGATGACGGTCAACTTGGGGACCGTCGCCTCTGCGAAGGCGTAGAGGAGTTTCGCGCCGTGGCGAATGATACCACCCCACTCTTGGTTCGTTCCGGGCAGGAAACCGGGGACGTCCTCGAAGGTCAGGATGGGAATGTTGAACGCGTCGCAGAATCGGACGAAGCGGGCGGCTTTGTCGCTGGCATCGATGTCGAGGCAGCCAGCGAGGACCTTGGGTTGGTTCGCAACCACACCTACGGTATGGCCACCGAGGTGACCGAACCCAACCACGATGTTCTGAGCCCAGTCGGCTTGAACTTCCATGAAACCGCCGTCGTCCAGCACTTCGGCGATGACATCCAGCACGTCATACGGTTTGGCTGGGTCGTCGGGGATGATGCTGTCCAGGCCGTCGCAGGAACGGTCCTTGCTGTCCGAGGTTTTCTTCATCGGCGGGCGCTCAAGGTTGTTGG